>NZ_JBEZXZ010000005.1:106179-106726 GCF_040638275.1 Actinoplanes sp. NPDC026623
AGCCCGGTTTCACGTGAAACATCGTCTACGCCCCCTGACGTCGACGTAGGTGCTCTAGTCGGGTCTAGCGGGGGGCCGGGGCACCCCACATGATGTCGGCGACTGTGTTGCTTGCTGAGCGCTGAGCCGGCATGCGCTAGCCGGGACCGACTGACCGGCCGCGCTGCGGCATCGCTCCTTTGCTGTTAACGCTCCAGGTTCTCCGCGCGGATGGCGGGCAAGGCGATCGCCGTCCCATCCGCCGCAGGATGGGGCAGTGCCGCCGGGGCGCGGCCCGCATTCTGGCCTGAGCTAGAACATGCGACGGATGAGATCGCCGTTCCACGTGAAACGCTGCCGTCCGCCGCCGTTCCACGTGAAACGACTCCGGCCGGCGCTGGCGGCCTGCGCCGTTCCACGTGAAACGTGGACCAGAATCAACAACGACAGCGACCGAATCCCTGGGCCATACCGATCGTTGCCGCCGAGCCGCCGAGCCGCCGAGCCGCCGAGCCGCCGAGCCGCCGAGCCGCCGAGCCGCCGAGCCGCCGAGCCGCCGAGCCGCCGA
>NZ_JBEZXZ010000006.1:0-2411 GCF_040638275.1 Actinoplanes sp. NPDC026623
CCCTGGACATGCTCGCCGGGGGCGGGGTCGCCGCCGCGGTGGCGCTGCGCGGCGACGCGGAGGTCTCGGGGGTGCAGCCCGGCCTGGCCGACGGCGCGACGCCGATCGTCGTGACGTCCTCCGGCACCGGCGGCGGGGTCGGCGGCTTCAGCCCGGTCAACTGCGAAAGCCCGGTCCGCACCAATCTGCCCACGACGCCACTTCCGGGCGCCCGGAAGCTGCGCGGCGAATGGGCGCTCTACGATGGATGGTCCTATTTCACCGATCCTTCCGGCTTCCATATAGCGGTTCCGGACGGCTGGACCTACGAGACCATCGGAACGACCATCTGCTTCCGCGATCCGACGAGTGTCCGAATACTCAGCGTCGATCCCGCACGCAGCCCGCAGGGCGATCCGGTGCAGGCGTGCCGCCGGGAGGTGAGCCGGCTGCGCGCGGCCGGTGACCTGCCGGCTTACCGGCAATTGCGGATCGACCGGGTGCCCGGCCTCGCCCGGGCCGCCGACTGGGAGTACACGTACGACGGTCGCGACGGCGGGCGGATGCACGCGATGACCCGGTGGCGGGCGGCGAACGACGGCAAGGCGTACGCGATCGGCCTGATGACCCGCGAGTTGGACTGGCCGGGCAATTTCGAAAAATGGGGAATGATCCAAAGCACCTTTTACACAGACGGCTGAAATATGGCTCAAGCGGTATGAGTTCATCGATGATTCTCTCTGCGATGCTCGGCGTGGCCGTCGCTACACCCTCGGCGACGGCGCACCCACGAGCCCCCGCGGAGGACCCCCGTGAGAGCAGTTCCCTTCATAGGCGCGACGGCCCTGATCGCCGCGCTTTTCGCCGCCCCGGCTGAGGCCGCACCGGCCGCGGCCCTGGCCGCGCCGGACATTCCGGTCGCGAGCGTGAAGGCCCACCTGGCGCAGTTCCAGTCGATCGCCACGGCGAACGGCGGCAACCGCGCGCACGGCCGGCCCGGCTACCTCGCGTCCGTCACGTACGTGAAGGGCCTGCTCGACACGGCCGGATTCACGACGCAGCAGCAGTCGTTCACCTACAACGGCGTGACCGGCTACAACCTGATCGCCGACTGGCCGGGCGGCGACACGTCCGACACCCTGATGACCGGCGCGCACCTGGACAGCGTCACCGCCGGGCCCGGCATCAACGACAACGGCTCCGGCTCGGCGGCCAACCTCGAGGTCGCCCTCCAGGTCGCCCGCTCGGGCTTCCACCCCGCCCGGCACCTGCGTTTCGGCTGGTGGGGCGCCGAGGAGCTGGGCCTGCGCGGCTCGACCGCGTACGTCAACTCGCTGACCTCGGCGCAGAAGGCGGCCATCACCGGCTACCTGAACTTCGACATGGTCGGCTCGCCCAACCCAGGCTATTTCCTGTACGACGGGGACAACTCCGACGGCACCGGCTCGGGCCCCGGCCCCACCGGCTCCGCGGAGATCGAGGACACGCTGGAGGCGTACTTCACGTCGATCGGCGTACCGACCCGCGGCACCGACTTCGACGGCCGCAGCGACTACGGTCCGTTCATCGCGGCGGGCATCCCGGCCGGCGGCATCTTCACCGGCGCCGAGGGCCGCAAGACGGCGGCGCAGGTCACCCTCTGGGGCGGGACGGCCGGCACGTTCGACCCGTGCTACCACGCGTCGTGCGACACGACCGCCAACATCAACGACACCGCGCTGAACCGCAACGCGGACGCGATCGCGTACACGGTGTGGACGCTGGCCGACGGCGGCACCACCGAGCCGCCGACCGGTGAGACCGTCTACTCCGACACGTTCGAGACGGCGACCGGCTGGACCGCCAACGCCGGCGCCACCGACACCGCCACCTCCGGGCTGTTCGAGCGGGGCGACCCGGCCGCGACGAGTTCCGGCGTGGCGACCCAGCTCGGCACCACGGTCAGCGGCACCTTCGACCTGGTCACCGGCGCGACCGCCGGCGCCGGCGCCGGGGTGAACGACGTCGACGGCGGCGCCACCACCATCCGGTCGCCCGCGATCACGCTGCCCACCGGCGCCCTGAGCCTGTCGTTCGCCTGGTACCTGGCGCACCTGAACAACGCCACCAGCGGCGACTACTTCCGGGTCCGGGTCATCTCCGGATCGACCACCACCACGGTGTTCAACCAGGCCGGTGCCGCCAGCAACCGGGCGGCGGCGTGGCAGAGCGCGACCGTCGACCTCTCCGCGTACGCGGGGCAGTCCATCCGCCTGCAGGTGGAGTCCGCGGACACCGGCACGGCCAGCCTGGTCGAGGCGGCCGTGGACAACGTCCTGATCACCAAGGGCTGATCATCGCCGGGGGAGCGGGCTGCGCCCCGCGGACCCCCCCCAGGCCGAAAAACCCCGGGGGTCCGCCGAACGCATCTTACATTTGAACAGCAAAGCGCT
>NZ_JBEZXZ010000006.1:2421-103280 GCF_040638275.1 Actinoplanes sp. NPDC026623
CTGGTGGTGGCGGCCGTGCACACCGTCCTCAACACATAGGGCTTAACAGCGCCGGGCGAGGGTACGGCGCCGGCCGTACCCTCGCACGGCCTTCTCACAGCGGGGGTCCGGCGATCGCTGATATCTTTTCCACATGATCGGCAGTATTCGGCCGGGCTCGGCCCGGCTTGTTAGTCTCTCGGACCCGCCATGTTGATCCTGGTCGGTGTGCTGCTCGTCATCCTGGTCACGGCGGTGACCGGCTACTTCGTCGCTCAGGAATTCGGGTACGTCGCCGTCGACCGCGGCCGCCTGCGCCAGCAGGCGGAGCGCGGCGACAAGGCGGCGGAACGCGCCCTCAAGGTCACCGAGCGTCTCTCCTTCGTCCTGTCGGGCGCGCAGCTCGGCATCACCGTCACCGCCCTGATCGTCGGCTACGTCGCCCAGCCGTTCATCGGCGAAGGCCTGGCCGAGCTGTTCGGCCGGGGCGGCCTGCCCTCCAAGATCAGCGGCCCGGTCTCGTTCGTGCTGGCGCTGCTCTTCGCGACCGTCGTCCAGATGGTCCTCGGCGAACTGGCGCCCAAGAACCTCGCCATCGCCCGCTCCGAGGCGCTGGCGAAGGCGCTCGGCCGGTCGACCCTGATGTACATGGCCGTCTTCGGGCCGATCATCAAGCTCTTCGACAAGGCGGCGGCCGGCCTGCTGCGCCGGGTCGGCATCGAGCCGATCGAGGAGCTGCCCGAGGGCGCCACCGAGGAGGACCTCGAACAGATCATCGCCGAGTCCCGGGCGGGTGGACACCTCGACCCGGAGCTGTCGGCGCTGCTCGACCGCGGCCTCGACTTCCGCCGCCGCACGGCCTCCGAGGTCATGATCCCGCGGGTGGACGTGGTCACGGTCCGTGCCACCGACCCGGCGTCGCGGGTCGTCGCGCTGCTCGACACCGGTCGCTCCCGTTTTCCGGTACGCGCGGGCAACGGCGTCGACGAGATCATCGGCGTCGTCGGGATCACGGACGTGCTCCCCGTACCGCCGGCATCGCGCTCGACGGTCGAGGCGGAGTCGCTGATGGCACCGCCGCTCTTCGTGCCGGCGTCGCTGCGGCTGCCGGCCGTGCTGGACCGGCTGCGCGGCGACCACCGGCAACTCGCCTGCGTCGTCGACGAATTCGGCGGCTTCGCCGGCATCATCACCCTCGAGGACATCGCGGAGGAGCTGGTCGGGCCCATCCGCGACGAGGACGACCTGCCCGAGCCGTCCCCGGCCCGCCAGGACGACGGCTCGTGGATCGTGCCGGCCCGCTGGCGCATCGACGAGGTCAGCGACGCGACCGGCGTCGAACTGCCGGAAAGCTCCGAATACGACACGGTGTCCGGGCTGGTGATGTCCGAGCTGGGCCGGGTGCCGCGGGTCGGCGACTCCGTGCTGCTGGCCTCCGGCGCGGCGCTCGACGTGCTCTCGGTGGACCGGCACGTGCCCGGTTCCGTACGCGTCACCGCGTCCGCGCAGAGGGGATCCCGATGAACACGACCTGGGCGGTGACCTGCTCAATCCTGCTGCTGGCCGGAAACGCCTTCTTCGTCGCCGCCGAGTTCGCTCTGGTCGCGAGCAAACGCTACCGGCTCGAACACGCCGCGGCCGAGGGCAGCCGCGCCGCCCGCGCGGCCCTCGACGGCAGCCGCGAGCTGTCCCTCATGCTGGCCGGCGCCCAGCTCGGCATCACCCTGTGCTCGCTGGGCCTGGGAGCACTGGCCGAACCGGCCATCGAGCACCTGGTGCATCCGCTGCTGCACGGGCTGGGCCTGCCGGACGTGCCGAGCGAGCTCATCGCGTTCCTCTTCGCGCTGGCCGTCGTGACGTTCCTGCACCTGGTGATCGGCGAGATGATGCCGAAATCCTGGGCGATCACCGACCCGGAACGCTCGGCGACGCTGCTGGCCCTGCCGTTCCGCGGCTACGTCCGGATGGTCCGCCCGGCGCTGCTCGGCCTGAACGTCCTGGCGAACTCGGCCCTGAAGCCGTTCGGCGTGCACCCGCAGGACCAGCTCGCCCAGGCACACGGCCCGCAGGAGATGCACATCCTGCTGGAACGCTCCCGAGCGGAAGGCCTCATCGGCGCGGAGCAGACGGAGCTGCTGACCAGCATGCTCAAGCTGCAGGAGACCAAAGTCGCCGACGTACTGATCCCGGACGACCAACTGGTCAAGGTGGCGCCGCAGTCGACCGCCCTGGACATCGAGGCGGCGTCGCTGAGCAGCGGCCGCTCCCGCCTGGCGGTGGTCTCGGAGACGGACGAGGTCGTCGGCGTGGTCCACGTCCGCGACGCCGTCCGCATCACGACCGCCGCGGGGGACTCGACGGCCGCGGACCTGATGGGCCCGGCGTTCGTCCTGGACGTGGCGGTGACGGTGACCGACGCGGTGACCCAGATGCGCGCCGCCCGCGTCCAGCTGGCGATAGTCACCCGGGCCGGGGACCGGGTCGGCTTCGTCGCGCTGGAGGACCTGCTGGAGCAGGTGATCGGCGAGTTCGACGACGAGACGGATCCGGTGCCGGTCGGCCGGCGCATGCGCTGAGAGGCAGTCGATTGGTCTTCGCGAGGGTCCGGCGGGCGTTCGGGGTGGGCGGCCCGACGGTGGACACGTTCATGCCCGACCCCGCCGGCCGCCCCGGCGGCCTGCTGACGGGACAGGTCAGGATCGCCGGCGGCGATTACGACGTGGTGATCGACAACATCGTGCTGAGCCTGGTCACCGAGGTCGAGGCGGAGGACGGCGACGCCCAGATCGAATTCCACCGGGCGTCCGTCGGCGGCAACTTCACGCTGGCCGCGGGCGCGCGGGAGGACATACCGTTCCAGCTCTCGGTGCCGTGGGAGACGCCGGTGACGCACCTGGCGGGCGAGCGGCTCGCGGGGATGACCATGGGCGTGCGCACCGAACTCTCGGTGGCGAAGGCGGTGGACCAGGGTGACCTCGACGAGGTCGAGATCCGTCCGCTGCCGGTGCAGGAACAGATCCTGGCGGCCTTCGACTGGCTGGGCTTCCGGCTGCGGCACGCCGACCTCGAACGCGGCGGCATCTACGGGGTACGCCAGGAGCTGCCGTTCTATCAGGAGATCGAGTTCGCCGCCCCGCCGGAGTACGCGAAGTCCATGGACGAGGTGGAAGTGACCTTCGTGACCGACGCGACGGGCACCGAGGTGATCCTCGAGTTCGACAGGCACGGCGGGCTGCTGACGGAGAGGCTGGACATCTGCGCCCGATACCGCGTGGAGCACGCCGCGGCGGAGACCACGGACTGGATTTCGTTGGTGGAGGGGTGGGTTCACGAGGCGGTCGTGTCGCCTTCCGGCAGCTCCTGACGCGTCCGCCGGGTAGGCCGCGGCCGGCGACAGCCGCAGCCGGCGCGGGTCCTGACATCGTGCGCGGCGCGGTCTCGGCATCCCTTCCGGCGGTCAGCCGACGGTTGCCGTGGCGAGCTTGATGCCGAATCCGACGAACAGCGTGCCGATGCCGGCGGAGGCGCCCGCGGCGAGACGGCGCCGCCGACGGAACTGTCCCGCCAGGAACTGCCCGCCGAAGATCAGCGCGGTCAGGTAGAGCACGCTGAACACCTGCAGCACCACGCCGAGGATCAGGAACGACAGCGCGGGATGCGCGTATCCGGGCTCCACGAACTGGATGAAGAACGAGATCACGAACAGGATCGCCTTCGGGTTGAGCAGGCTGACGACCAGCGCCCGCCGGAAGGGCCGTCGCATCCCGGCCGAACCGCTCGCCGAGCCGCTCCTTGCGCCGGGCGTCGCGCCGCTTGATGCGGCGGCCGTTGCGCCGGCCGGACCGCCGGCCGGGCTGCCGACGCCGACGGCGGGGCCGGGCGTTTCGCCGGTGGGGCCGGTCGCCCGGTTGGCCGAGTCGCCGGTCGTGCCGGTCGCCCGGTTGGCCGAGTCGCCGGCGGGGCCGCCCGCACTGTCGGCCTGGTTCGCGCCGCGGTCGCGCAACCTGCGCCAGCCGCCTCGGATGATGTCGAAGCCGACCCAGGCGAGGTAGGCCGCACCCACGTACTTGATGACCATGAACACCGGCGGATACGTCCGGAGCAGCGACGCGACGCCGGCGGCCGCGAGCACCATGAGCACGGTGTCGCCGACGAACACGCCGGCGGCGGCCTGATAGCCCATCCGCACCCCGCGCTGCGCGCCCACGGTCAGCACGAAGATCGAGTTGGGCCCGGGCAGCAACACGATCGCCACGGTGCCCAGCACGTAGGTCCAGAAGTCGGTGATCCCCAGCACGACCCCAATCCTGTGCGCACGCCAGTCGGCCCGGGAGTGGTCGTGCGGACAGAAACCTGTGGCCTTGACCACCGCAGAGTGCAGCCGGTCGGCCCGTTCCCCGGGCCGGGGTCCAGCCGGCCGGCCCGCTCCGGGCGGTCAGTTCGCCGCCAATCTGGCGCGGAGCCGCTCGGCCGCGGCGGGCCATTCGTCGACCGTCATCGCGAAGATCACCGTGTCCCGCCAGGTGCCGTCCGGTCGCAGCCGGTGTCGCCGGATCATCCCGTCCCGGCTGGCGCCCAGCCGGGCGATCGCCCGCTGCGACCGCTCGTTGCGAATGTCCGTATACCAGAACACCCGTTCCGCCCGCAGCACCTCGAAGGCCCGCTCGAGCAGCAGCAGTTTCGCCTCCGTGTTGACACCCGTGCGCCACCACCGCCGTCCCAGGATGGTGTGGCCGATGCCCACGGCCCGGTTCACCGGGTCGATGTCGTGGTAGCTCGTCATGCCCATCACCTCGCCCGTCTCCGGGTCGCACTGTGCCCACGAGACCCGCTCGCCGGTCCACTGCTGCCGGGCCGCCTTGGTGATGTGCTCGGCCATCTCCGCGGAGTTCTGCGGGCAGAGATAGGGCAGGAACCGCCACACCTCGTCGTCGCCGGTGGCCGCGAGCAACCCGTCCGCATGCCCGGGCGCCAGCGGCTCCAGCGCGACCTGCCGGCCACGCATCGGCGCGGCGATGTGCCACGGCGACGCCGGCCCCGGCAGGTAGGCGGGCGGCGGCACGGCGACCCCCGCGTCCGGCTCGGGCGGCCCGGCCACCCGGCGGATGGGCAGCACGCCGGCCCAGTGCGGCAGCATCAGGTCCTCGGGGTCCTCCGAGACGCCGCCGGTGCGCGCCCGCACGGAGACCTCCGCCAGGGGCAGCGCCAGCACGCTGGTCGTCGCCAGCTCGCGGCTGGTCGGTGGCCGGCTCTCGGCCTGGCGGCCGTGGCCGACCTTCTCCACCAGGGCGGCCATCGCCGCGCGCTTCTCCGCGTCGTCGGTCACCGGGCGGGCCCTGCCGTGCGCCACCAGGGACCGGTAGTTGGCGCTGTGGTGGAACTGCGACCGGGCGTAGACGATGCCGTCGAGCAGCGTCACCGACACCGCGACCGGGATGCCGTCGGCGCGTGCCTCGAGACCGAGCCGCCCGCCGGTCGAGGCGTGCACATAGAGGGTGTCGTCGACCCGGACGTGCAGCGTGGGCAGGACCCGCGGCTCGCCGTCGACCACGAACGCCACCGAACAGTCATACGCCTCGTCGAGGATGGCATGCGCCGCTTCGCGGTCGTATCGCATGCGGTCGCGGCTGCGGGTCGCCGTGGTGCGGGTGGTGGGCTGGTAGAGGTCGGTCACGAGACCCTCCTTGCCAACGAGGCTGTGCTAGTACAAAATGATTGCTGTGTCAGGACAGTATCAGGTCACCGGTTCCTCCGCCGCCTCGATTTCCGCGAGCATCGAGGCAGGCGTCCGCGCGGGCGACTGGGGTTGGGGCCAGCGGCTGCCGCCGATCCGGGTCCTGGCCTTCGAGCTGCACGTCAGTCCGGCCACGGTGTCAAAGGCCTATCAGGAGCTCCGCCAGCGCGGGATCGTCGAGTCCGTCGGGCGCAGCGGCACCCGCGTGCGCGCCCGGCCGGCGGTCGCCAGCCCGCGGTCCGCGCTGCGGCTGCCGGTGCCGGCCGGTGCGCTCGACCTCTCGGCCGGCGATCCCGACACCCGCCTGCTGCCGGGTCTCGCCGCGCACCTGCGCGCGGTCTCCGACGAGCTGGGCCCGCCCATGGGATATGCGGATGCCGGCGCGATGCCGGAGCTCATCGACGCGGCCCGTCCCCGGCTCGCCGCCGACGGCGTGCCGGTCGAGGGCGCCGCAATCACCGTGACCAGCGGCACGCTCGATGCGATCGAGCGCCTGCTCACCGCGCATCTGCGGGCGGGCGACTCGGTGGCGGTCGAGGATCCGGGCTGGGCAAACCTGCTCGATCTCCTGGGTGCGCTCGACATCACCGCGGTGCCGGTCGCGGTCGACGACGAGGGCCCGCTGCCCGACCGGCTCTCGGCCGCCCTGGCCAAGGGTGTGCGCGCGGTGGTGGTCACCGCTCGCGCGCAGAATCCCACCGGCGCCGCCATCAGCGCCGATCGCGCCGCCGAGTTGCGCGCGATCCTCGCCGCGGCCCCCGACGTCCTGCTCATCGAGGACGATCACGCCGCGGAGCTTGCCGGCGTGCCGCTGCACAGCCTCGGCGGGGCGACGTCGTCGTGGGCGTTCGTCCGTTCGGCGTCCAAGCCGTTCGGCCCCGATCTGCGCATCGCGGTCCTGGTGGGCGACGAGGCGACGATCGCCCGCGTCGTCGGCCGCATGCGGATCGGCGCCGGCTGGGTGTCCACGGTGCTGCAACGCCTGCTGCTCCGGCTGTGGCGCGACGAGGACGTCGCGGCACAGGTGGCCGCGGCGAGCGAGAGTTACGACCGTCGCCGCCTCGCGCTGCGTGACGCCCTCGCGGCGCGGGGCCTGCGGGCACACGGCGCCACCGGCATCAACCTCTGGGTGCGTGTGGAGGACGAGACCCGCATGGTCACGGCCCTTCGCGACGCGGGATATGCGGTGGCGCCCGGCTCCTTGTTCCGCATCGAGGCGCCGCCCGGCATCCGGATGACGGTGAGCCAGATCGAGGACGGCGCCATCGACAGCCTCGCCGACGACGTTGCGGCCGCGGCCTACCCGGCGACCGTGCCGGCCCCATCACGATGACCTTCACCGGCGAGGGCCGCGGGCCGCCGCGACGTCCGGGACGCACCGGCGCCGCCGCCCGCTGCGGTGAGCGGCGGCGCCGGTCCCGGCCGTCAGAAGTCGTCGTCGAAGCTCACGGTGCCGGTGACGCCGACCTGATAGGCCGACACCCGGCGCTCGAAGAAGTTCGACAGCTCCTGCACGTCCTGCAGCTCCATGAAGGCGAACGGGTTCTGCGAACCGTAGAGCGGCGCGATGCCGAGCTGGATGAGCCTGCGGTCGGCCACATGCTGCAGATAGGCGCGCATGTCGGTCAGCGACATGCCCGAGACCCCCTGCTCCAGCAGGTCCGCCGCGAACTGCACCTCGCACTCGACGGCCTCGGCCAGCATGTCGCGGACCTGCCGTTCCATCTTCTCGTCGAACAGGTCCGGCTCCTCGGCACGCACCTGATCGACCACGTCGAAGGCGAATGCCATGTGCATCGACTCGTCGCGGAACACCCAGTTGGTCCCGGACGCGAGCCCGTGCAGCAGCCCACGCGAGCGCAGGTAATAGACATAGGCGAAGGCGCCGTAGAAGAACAGCCCCTCGATGCAGGCGGCGAAGCAGATGACGTTGAGCAGGAACGCCCGCCGGTCGTCCTTGGTGCGCAGCTCGCGCAGGTCGAAGACCGAGTCGATCCAGCGGAAGCAGAAATCCGCCTTGCGGGCGATCGACGGGATGTTCTCCACCGCGTCGAAGGCGGCGGCCCGCTCGGCCTCGTCCGGCACATAGGTGTCCAGCAGATTCAGATAAAACTGGACGTGCACCGCCTCCTCGAACAGCTGCCGGGAGAGATACAGCCGCCCCTCCGGCGAGTTGATGTGCTGATAGAGGTTGAGCACCAGGTTGTTGGCGACGATGGTGTCGCCCGTGGCGAAGAAGGCGACCAGCCGGCCGACCAGGTGCTGCTCGGCGGCCGAGAGCTCGGCGAGGTCGGCGAGGTCGGAGTGCAGGTCGACCTCCTCGACGGTCCAGGTGTTCTTGATCGCGTCCTTGAAGCGGTCGAAGAAGTGCGGATACTTCATCGGCCGCAGGGTCAGGTCCATTCCAGGATCAAGCAGCATTTACTGACACGCCTCACACGACTCGGGGTTCTCGAGGGAACAGGCCAGGGCGTCCTCGTCGGTGGCCGACGCGGCCGGCACCGAGATCACCGGCACGGCGGCCGGCGTGGCCGGCACCGTGGCCTGCTGGATGCGCGTCGCGGGCCGCGAGCGCAGGTAATACGTGGTCTTCAGCCCGGCCTTCCAGGCGTAGAGGTACATCGACGAGACCTTGCCGATGGTGGGGGCGCTCATGAAGAGGTTCAGCGACTGCGACTGGTCGATGTAGGGCGACCGGGCGGCGGCTATGTCGATGAGCGCCTTCTGCGGCAGTTCCCACGCCGTCCGGAACAGCTCCCGGACCTCCGCGGGCAGCGCCTCGACGCCCTGGACGGAGCCCTCGGCGCGCTTGATCTGCTCACGCACCGCCGACGTCCAGAGGCCACGCGCCTTCAGTTCGCGTACCAGATAGGTGTTGATCTGAAGGAACTCGCCGCTCAGGGTCTCGCGCTTGAAAAGGTTACTGACCTGCGGCTCGATGCACTCGTAGCAGCCGGCGATGGAGGCGATCGTCGCCGTCGGCGCGATCGCGATCAGCAGCGAATTGCGCAGGCCGGTGTCCGCGATCCGCGCGCGCACCGCCGCCCAGCGGGCCGACTGCGTCGGGGTCACGCCCCAGAGATCAGGCTGCAGGTCGCCGCCGGCGGCCCTGGTCTCGGGATACGAGGGGTGGGTGCCGAAGCGCTCGGCGAGCGAGGCCGAGGTCTCCAGCGCCGTCAGATAGATCTCCTCCGAGACGCGGGTCGAGAGCTCGCGCGCGGCGGGGGAGTCGAACGGCAGCCTCAGCGCGAAGAACGCGTCCTGCAGACCCATCAGGCCGAGCCCGACCGGACGCCACCGTGGGTTGCTCGCCGCGGCCTGCTCGCTCGGGTAGTAGTTGATGTCGATGACCCGGTCCAGGAACACGACGGCGGTCCGCACGGTCTCGCGCAGCTTCACCCAGTCGACGTCGTCTCCGGCCAGGTGAGCGCCGAGGTTGATCGAGCCGAGGTTGCAGACCGCCGTCTCGTCGTCGGCGCTGACCTCGAGGATCTCGGTGCACAGGTTCGACAGATGGATGGTGTTACCGGGGCGGCCGGTCTGGTTGCTGAGCCGGTTCGACGGGTCCTTGAAGGTCATCCAGCCGTTGCCGGTCTGTGCCAGCGTGCGCATCATCCGGCCGTACAGGTCACGCGCCTTGACGGTCTTGACCGGCTTCTTCTCCGCGATCCGGTACGCGGCCTCGAACTCCTCGCCGTAGAGGTCGGGCAGGTCGGGGGCGTCGGTCGGGTCGATCAGCGACCAGTCCTCGTCGGCCTCGACCCGGCGCATGAACTCGTCCGGGATCCAGTTGGCCAGGTTCAGGTTGTGGGTGCGCCGGGCGTCCTCGCCCGTGTTGTCCCGAAGCTCGAGGAATTCCTCGATGTCCGGGTGCCACGGCTCGAGATAGACGCAGGCCGCGCCCTTGCGCCGGCCGCCCTGGTTGACCGCCGCGACGCTGGCGTCGAGCGTGCGCAGGAACGGCACGATGCCGTTGGAGCGGCCGTTCGTGCCGCGGATCAGCGCGCCCCGGCCACGGACCCGAGACCAGGAGATGCCGATGCCGCCGGCAAACTTCGACAGCCGGGCCACCTGCTGATAGCGCTCGTAGATCGAATCCAGCTCGTCCCTCGGCGAGTCCACGAGGAAGCACGACGACATCTGGGTGTGTCGGGTGCCCGAGTTGAACAACGTCGGCGAGCTCGGCAGATAGGCCAGCGACGACATGAGCCGGTAAAACGCGATCGCCTCTCCCGCGCTGGTCGACAGGCCGCAGGAGACCCGCAGCAACCAGTACTGCGGCGTCTCCACGACCAGGCGCGTCTGCGGGTGCCGCAGCAGGTAACGGTCGGCGACCGTACGCAGGCCGAAGTATTCGAACCGCAGATCGCCGGCCGGGTCGACGGCGTCGTCGAGCTTGCGGGCGTTCCTGGCCACGAACGCGGCCGTCTCGTCCCCGATCAGCCCCTCCGCGTGACCGCGGGCGATCGACTGGCTGAAGCTCGCGATGCCCTGGCCGCGGACCTCCTTGTCGACGAACGCCGCGAGCAGCCGGGCCGCCAGCCGCGAATACTGCGGCTCCTCGCCGATCAGCTCCGCCGCCGTCTGGATCGACAGCCTGTCCAGCTCGGCGGTGGTCGCGCCGTCGTAGAGGCCGCTGATGGTCTTGGTCGCCACCCGCAGCGGATCGACCTCGTCCAGGTCGGCGACCCACCGCTCGACCGCCTTGACGATCTTGTTGACGTCGACCGACTCGGTGTCACCGTTGCGCTTGCGCACCTGCATCGCGTGTCTGCGCTGCTCCGGTACGGCCGGATCGGACGCAGTCTGCTCCTGCGTGACCGTCATGAACTCTCTCTCCTCGCGAGCCCGTTCCGAAGTGGTCTCCGGGCGCGCAGGAGGACGCCGGTGGACGCGGCTGTGCGCGTACACCTGAATGGCGTCGGCCGTCCCACGCGGCCTCGGACCGCCACACGCGGAGCGTGCGGCGCGCTGGCAGGTCTTCGGACTCGCGGGCCTGACCGATATCCGGTCTCCTACTGGCCGTCGCTTCCCAGGCCGGGGCCCAGTGCTGATGACGGCGGTCGTTCCCACTCACCGCTGCGGGGCAGTTCCGGTCTTCCACCGGGATTCCCTCTTGCCTCGGCCGTCCTGGAGGGACGGCCGAACCAGCTGCGAGCAACACCATATCTAGGTGCGACTCCAAACATGCAACCCAACATGTCGTGTCGGCGTGTCGGATCATGCTCGTCCGGGTGAGGCCCCGCGCCGGGATGGGACGGCAGGGGGTAAAACGTCTGCATGGCAACGACACAAGAGCCACCCGGCGCCCAGGAGTTCATTCCCGCCGATGCGCACGGCCTCGAAGAGCTGAAGGCCGCCGCGCCCGGCTGCCGCGGCTGCGAACTGTACGAGGACGCCACCCAGGTGGTCTTCGGGCGCGGCGCCGCGCACGCCCGGCTCGTGCTGGTCGGCGAGCAGCCCGGCGACATCGAGGACCAGCGGGGGCTGCCCTTTGTCGGCCCGGCCGGCCGGCTGCTGCGCGATGCGGTCGGCGACGCCGGCATCGACCCGTCGGTGATCTACCTGACCAACACCGTGAAGCACTTCCGCTTCGAGCTGCGCGGCCGGCGGCGCATCCACCAGACGCCCGGCCCGGCGCACATCGCCGCCTGCCGGCCCTGGCTGGTCGCCGAACTCTCGCTGCTCGAGCCGGATCTGGTCGTGGCGCTCGGCGCGACCGCGGCCAAGGCCCTCTTCGGGCCGTCGTTCCGGGTCACGAGATCGCGCGGCGAGCTGCTGCCGTGGCCGGCCGCGGCGCAGCGCCCGCAGGACTTCCCGGCGGCCGGGGCCCAGGCGCTCGCGACGATCCACCCGTCGGCGGTGCTGCGGGCCGACGACCGGGACGCGGCCTACCGGGGCCTGGTCGACGACCTCAAGGTCGTGGCGGCGGCGCTGGCCGAGTGGCCCGCGTGACCTCGTCGTCCTCGTCGATCTGCCGGTCGAGGTCGTCGCGCCGCCCGGGCAAGCCGACCGGCCTATAGTGATGTGCGTCTCAGCGTTGCGGGCGGCGGGGCCACCCGCGGCCCGCGGGTAGGATTTTTACCGTGCGGTTGACGGATTTCTGGGGGCGCCTCGACCAGGCGTTCGGCCCCGCGTATGCGAGGAGCCTTGCCACCGATCAGAGCTTTTCGGCGTTGCAGGGCCGCACAATCGACCAATCCATCGCTCAGGGTGTGGACACCGCTACCATCTGGCGCGCCGTGGTGGCCGAGTACCCCGATCGAGTGCCTTCGCGCCTTCGTTGACCCGTTTTTCGTACGCTTGTTCTGGCGTGTCACTCGTAGTCGTACACCTGTTCGGCTATCGTCCTCAGCGGCGTGGTCAACCGCAGCTCACGGCCGGGCGGTCGTTTTCTGTCAGACCCAACGTCTAGCGTGACCCGCGTGGTGAACAGAAACGCTTCGGCGAAGACGCCTGGGAAGTCGAGTACAGGGGTGGCGGACATGGTGGCAGGACCTGATCGGGACAAGGCGCTAGACCTTGCTCTCGCGCAGATCGACAAGCAGTTCGGCAAGGGCTCGGTGATGCGCCTGGGGGAGCGGCCTGTCACACAGATGGCCATCATCCCCACCGGCTCCATCGCCCTCGACATCGCGCTCGGCGTCGGCGGCCTGCCGCGCGGCCGGGTCATCGAGATCTACGGCCCGGAATCCAGCGGTAAGACGACGGTCGCCCTGCACGCGGTGGCCAATGCCCAGCGCAACGGCGGCATCGCGGCCTTCATCGACGCGGAGCACGCGCTCGACCCCGACTATGCCCAGGCCCTCGGCGTCGACACCGACGCCCTGCTGGTGTCCCAGCCCGACACCGGCGAGCAGGCGCTCGAGATCGCCGACATGCTGATCCGCTCCGGCGCGCTCGACATCATCGTCATCGACTCGGTGGCGGCCCTCGTGCCGCGCGCCGAGATCGAGGGCGAGATGGGCGACAGCCACGTGGGCCTGCAGGCTCGCCTGATGAGCCAGGCCCTGCGGAAGATCACCGGCATCCTGAACAACTCCGGCACGACCGCGATCTTCATCAACCAGCTCCGCGAGAAGATCGGCGTCATGTTCGGCTCGCCCGAGACCACGACGGGCGGTCGCGCGCTGAAGTTCTACTCGTCGGTGCGTCTGGACGTGCGTCGCATCGAAAGCCTGAAGGACGGCACCGACGTCGTGGGTAACCGCACCCGCGTCAAGGTCGTCAAGAACAAGGTCGCGGCGCCGTTCAAGCAGGCCGAGTTCGACATCATGTATGGCAAGGGCATCTCCCGCGAGGGCTCGCTGATCGACGTCGGCGTCGAGCAGAGCATCGTCCGCAAGTCCGGCGCCTGGTATACCTACGACGGCGACCAGCTGGGCCAGGGCAAGGAGAAGGCGCGCGAGTTCCTCAAGGAGAACCCGGACGTCGCCGCCGAGATCGAGAAGAAGATCCTGGAGAAGCTCGGCGTGGGCCAGACCACCGGCGACGCCGCCGGCGGTCCGGAACTGCCTCCGGTTGACTTCTGATCGATGCGACCTGCGACGACGAGGCGATCCGACGCACCCGGCCCGCACGGGCCGGGTGATCCGTCGCCACGAATCCACGGTCCGGCACCGTCGAGGGTCTCCGCTTCCCGGGCTTTCGCTTCACGGCCCGCGCGGGCTGCCCGCGTTTCGGCGAAGGGCTGAGCCGGGGTGGCAGGACGACGTGGCGCGCGGTCGGGTCGGGGCTGGGATGCCATCCCGGCCAAACCAGCAGGAGACGACCCCCCTGGTGGCGAGCTCCGGCCCGACGACCCGGAACGCGGCAACGTGACGGGCCGTCGCCGCCGGGGCTCGCCGGGCGGATCGCCCTACGACACCCGCGACACGGGCCGTGGTGCCCGCGCCTTCGGGAGCAGCGGCAGCCGTTCGGGTTCGGGCGGCGACGCCGCCTTCGACGGCGGTGATGCTTTCGACGGCGGTGCGAGCCGGTCCGGTTCGGGCGACGCCGCTCTGTTCGCCGACCCGGGTGGCCTCGATCGAAGCCCCGGCGAGCCCGGCGGCTATCCGCTCGATGCGGGCCGGCCCGGCGGTTACCCGCTCGGTCGCTATCCGCTCGGCGGTGACGGGCAGCGCGGGGAGGCGCGGCGGGGGGAGGCACGGCGCGGGGAGGCACGGCGCGGAGAGACATCGGGCCGTGGTCGTCGTGGCCGGGCCGCGGAACGGCCGCCCGAGCCGCCGCGCAGCGAGTCCGAGACGGCGCGAGAGATCTGCCTGCGCCAGTTGGCCGTGCGCCCACGCACCCGGGCGGAGCTCGCCAAGGCCCTGGCCCGCAAGGAGATCTCCGCCGAGGTGATCGCCGAGGTGCTCGACCGCTACGACGAGGTCGGCATCATCGACGACGCCGCGTTCGCCCGGATGTGGGTGTCGACCCGCCATCAGGGCCGGGGCCTGGCCCGCCGGGCACTGGCCGACGAGCTACGCCGGCACGGGGTGGACGCCGAGGTCGCCACCGAGGCCCTGGACAGCCTCGACGACGACGCGGAGGCCAGCACGGCGCGCGCCCTGGTCGATCGCAAGCTGCGGTCGACGCGAGGCACCCCCGACCAGGTGTTCCGGCGCCTGGTGGGGATGCTGGCCCGCAAGGGCTACCCGGCAGGAGTGGCGATCCGGGCCGTAAAGGACGCCCTGGCCGCCCGTGACGCCGAAGCGGCCGAGTTCGCCGACCAGATCGACGCCGACGCCCTGGCAGACGAAGCCACCGACCTGCTTTCCTGACCGCCGGCAAGTCGACCACCGGGCGGATGCGGTCGAGCCGCGAGTCAAGGAGTCCCTTTACCGGCAGGGAACCGCCGCGATGTGCTCCTCCGCCTCCCCGATGTCGACGACAACGTTCTCGCTGACGGGTTCGACCAGCGCGGCACGAGTCCGCGGAGACGGCCGATCACCGGACCGTGCAACGCAAGCGCAACAGCCCGTGCTGTTCTGCGCGGGCGCGGAACGCAATCGAGCGACCGCCCATTCGCGCGTCCTATCGCGACCAACATTCAAGCCCTGCCGAACCGTATCCGGTCTGGCGGATCAGCGGCCTACATCGCGATCCCTGGCGGTAAGCGCCTCCCGCGGATCGGACTGACTGTCCAGCTGATCCGCACCGGCTTCGCGAAGCTTGCTCGGTTCGGTCAGGGGCATTTAAGCCGGGTCGGCGTCTCGGCGTGTGATCGGCTCCATCGAAGGCAACTCCACCCGATGTATGTTTGTCGGCGTGCGGACGATGGGGAGGTGCGATGCGCCTCGTGTCCGGCCTCTATATTGTCAATGGCGGGCATCGTGATTGCTTTATCGGCGGTTACATTGCTGGACCGTTCGGGGCGCAGGGGAGCTCATTAGGGTGCCTTTGAGGCGTCGATAGCAGCCACGCTTGAGCCGGTGTCGGGTGGTGCTGCCCGATGGGACCGGTAGTGGTGATGTGCTGGCCAGGCCGACCGCTAGCCACCCTCGCAATCTTCAGAGGTGGCCCTAACGGCAGCGCCCGGCGGTGTCGACAGGCCGGGCGCCCTGGCGCGAGGGCCAGGTTGTATTTGCTCACCGGTTCAGGTTGAGTCGAGCCAAGATCCAAGGGAGTGCATGAGCGTCGACGAACCTGCGGTGCCTCGTCCATTGATTCCTCCGGCCGGGGTTTTCGCCATCGACTTGGACCTCCCGCAAACCCCGGCTCGATAGAGATTTGGGAGGTGCGAGGCCGGTCTTGTGTGCCTCGATGGAACCTCGAGTTTTTACCCCTGAGGTCGTGTTCCATAACGGCGGAATGTCCGCGTGAATATCTCGAATTTATAGGATCGAAACTGGCCACACCGGCCCTGGGGGCGACCCATGCGACAGCTGCCGCTATTCATCCAGGAAGAACTTTCCGAAGTGCGCGATGGAACCGTATCTCGCAACTATTACCCTGCTCGTGACGAATTCCGCCGCGAGCGCGCCCGTCGTCGCGAATGGAGCCTGATCCATCGCATGCCGAGCGACCACGCGGCCTCCGCAGCTACATGACCGCGACCGGTCGGAGATGTGCCGCACCGCGGACAGGTCGTGCGCGATGAACACGTAGGTCAGGCCGAGCCCGTCCTGCAGGTCGTCGAGCAGTTCGCCACCCGCGTCTGGATCGACACGTCCGGCGCAGAGACCGGCTGGAGTCCCGGCGTCTCGAAGAGCGCCTGCCGCTCACCGCGAGCGACCCAAGTCGTCGCCACGCCGAGGGACTACGCGGCCTCCGCAGTGAGTCCCGGCGTCTCGAACAGCGCCCGCCGCTCACCGCGGGCGGCCCTAAGCGGGCGTCACGGCCGGTAACCCATTCGCCGCCATCGCGGCCGCCGACCAACGAATCCTGCCCACCGGCGGCAGCACCTCAGTAACTGAACTTTGCACCCGGCATCGCGAATCCACAGGTCACCGCCAGCAGGGAGAACGACACCACGGAACTGTTCACGACCGGCACCACCAGCGGAACGACGCCGCTGCGGGTGAGGACCGTGATCGCGAGCCCGATGAGGCTGCTCAGGATCCGGTAGAGGGCGGCCCCGCACCAACACGACCAGCCGGATCATCCACACGGGCCCGACGCCGGCCTGGCAGCTGCCCACAAAACAAGGCGGCACCCCGCGGCTGCAAACCGGCGCCAGACCGCATTCATCGGCCCGCGCTCGGGGACGGCGGCATCTGGCGGGTCGTGGCTACTCGTCGAGCAATTGACCTGCGGCAGCATGCCGGTCAGTAGACACGCGACGCTGGGCCTAAGTGAGCCGGAACGGTCCGACCGGCGTGGGCTCGGGGTGATTCGTGGGATATCCGAGATTTGCGAGATCTGGGTCCTGGGGTGACGAGGAGTCGGGGGCCGATGAGGAGCCGGGCGGCACCTGAGTGGCAAAGGTCGCAGCCTCGCAAGACCGCAGCCCATCGGCACCGATGGATCTTTGTGGAGGCGTTGCCCATGGCGACGGGCTGGTAACCTGCTGCGTCGTGACAGACGACCTCCACCCAGATCGGCGCGGTGGCGGCTCTCCCCACGAGGGCCCCGACGCGGCGGCCGAGGTCGTCCCGAACATCACGGCCGCCGAATCGCCCGAGGACGCTGTTCCGCCGTCGCGATCCGGCGTCGAAATTCCTGGTCAGCGTCGTGTGTCGGCGGACAATCAGGTCCCGGCCGGGTCGACGCACGGCTCCGTCCCGACCTTTCCGCCTGCGTATTCGCCGGAAGGGCATCAGGGCGGCGCTCCTGCGCCGGTGCCCGGTGATCCGGCAGATGTGACCGCCGACCTAAAAGTTCAGATAGACGCAGTTGTGCCCGGCCCGGTCGACCCGGCCTCGCCGCCCGCCCACCTGCCTGTTGGTGGCCCGCCGATCGCTCAGCCGTCGGTCGCTCAGCCGTCGGTCGCTCAGCCGTCGGTCGCTCAGCCGTCGGTCGCTCACCCGCCGGGTGGCCCGATGGTTAGCGGCTCGATGGCCGGCGATCCGCCGGTCGCCGGGCCCTCGGGTCAATCCGTGCCGTTTAGTGGCCCGACGTCCGAGGCCGCGTCGTCGTCCCGGGCCGTGCCGTCATCCGGGGCCGCGTCGACCCTCGGGGCGACGCCGCCGTCCGAGGCCGCCCCGCTACCCGGGACCGCGTCGCCATTCGGGGTGGCGCCGTCGTTCGGTCCGGCGGCGGCAGGCCAGCCGGGCTCGGCGTTTCCCGGTGCGGTTCCGGCGGGCGAGTTCGCGGCGACCGGCAGTCCGACTGGCGAGCCTGCGCCGATCGCCGACCCCGCGACAACGACCCCTCACTACGACCCGCGGTATGCCGCTGCCGAGAACCCCACCCCACCGAACATCGGCGGCGACAACGCCGGAAGCGATCAGCAATACAGCTACGGCCCATTCCACGGAGGCCCCCGGCAGCCAAGCGGAGCCAACCCGACCTCGGGTGGTGGTCCGGCATACGGCGCAGCGCCGACCTCGGGTGGTGGTCCGGCTTTCGGTGCAGCGCCGTCTTCGGGCGGAAATCCGGCCTACGGTGCAGGGCCGACTTCGGGCGGAAATCCGGCCTACGGTGCAGCGCCGACCTCGGGCGGAGGTCCGGCCTACGGGGAGGCGTACAGCGACTCGGGCCCGCCGACCTGGTCCGCCGCCGATTCGGTCTCCGGTGGCGCCGCTGACCCCTACGGCTTCTCGGTGACTCCGGCGTTCGGCGCCGGCCCGCGCATCGAGCCCACCCCGAAGCAGCCCCGAGGCCGCTTCGTCATCCCAGCGCTCGCCGGTCTCCTGGCCGGCCTGCTCCTCTTCGGCACCGGCGGTTGGTTCCTCGGCCGATCGACCGCGGGCAGCCCCGACCCGGGAAAGGGTGGCACCACGGCGCCGCCCGCAGCCCCGGTACTGGGTCCATATGAGCAGAACCAGATTGCCATCAACCAGCCGAAGCTGCCCAAATCCCTGGCCCCGCTCTCCCAGGGCTGGCTCGCTCACCTCTCCGGCTGCGTCCGCAGCGGCGAAAAGGACGGCCCGAGGGCCAAGGCGGGGGAGAAGGTCCGGGTCCGCTGCGAGATGGACGCGATGAGCGTCATCTTCGTGGAGTACGACTCCATCGCCGATCGGGACCGGGCGCGGGTCGAGACGCTCGGCCAGAACGTCGATGCCCGTCAATTGACTCCGGGGGTGGGGCCCGCCGTCGAGCGGGCCGCTCCTTCGGGCCGGACGGACGGGAACTACGTGGAGTTCGCGTATCAGGTGGCCGGCCAGACCGTCAGTGGCATCTGGTGGGATGACAGTTCCACTCCGGTGGCCGCGTACCTGCTCGCGTTCTGGAAGGAAGGCAGCGGGTCGAAGTGGGAGCCGATGCGCGATATCTGGGCCCGCTACGCCTGAATTGCCCCCCAACGTACCTGAGCAGGGCGTGAGTGTGTCTGTGCCAAGCGTCCCGTCCTCTGCCGAATCATGAGTCCTTGACCGAACCGGCACTCGCGACCTAGCCTCGCGTTACACAAGGTTTGCTCGACCATCGCAGGCTAAGCGCACAATATAGATCGCGTTACATTACGGCATCACTTCCGGCGCAGGGCGCTATCGATGCCTCCACCGCCCGCTGACCGCGCGGGCGGTGGCCAGACATGTCCGGCGGTCGGTCCTCGACGCCATACCCGGCGCCGTAGGCTGGTCACGCCCGCGGTTAGCCGCCTTTGGTCGGGCATCCCTACAGAGCCGGCGCAGCCATGCGCCGCGGCGAGGGGAGACGCGGCGAGATGAACGCCCTGGATTGGGTGCTCGTGATAGCGCTCGTCGTTCTCGCAGCCCTCGTGGTGGTCGGCCTGGTTCTCGGCGCTCGCGCGCTGCGCCAACTGCAGGAGAGCAGGACCGCCGACCGGGACCGTCGTGAGCAGACCGTGGACGACGCCATGGCCAAGGTCGACGATGCGAACGCCAAGGCAGCTTCCGTACGGGCGGAGGCCGCCGCCGCCAAGGCCGAGGCGACCGCGGCCCGGGCCGAGGGCCGCCGGGTTCTCGAGGACGCGCACGGCGAGGCGGACACGATCCTCGAACACGCCCACCGCCAGGCCGAGGCGGACGCGGAGCAGGTGCGCAGCGCCGCCCGGCGCAGCGGCGAGCGCGAGGTCGCCCTGCTGAACGCGACGGCCCGGGAGCAGGCCGCGGAGGTCGAGCGCCGCGCCGCCCGGATCGACGAGCGGGAGCGGCTGCACGCCGACGAGGTCGAGCGCCTCGTCGAGCGCGAGCGCCGGCTCGTCGCGATGGACACCGACCTGTCCGCCCGCGAGGCGGCGCTGACCGTGCGGGAGGCCGAGCTCGCGGGCGCCGAGGAGGGTCGCCGCCGCGAGCTTGAGCGGATCGCCGGGCTGACCGCGGACGCGGCGCGGGTGGAGCTGATCGAGAACATCGAGAACCAGGCGAAGCGCGAGGCGGCGATCCTGGTGCGCGACATCGAGAGCGAGGCGAAGCACACCGCCGACACCCGGGCCCGGCACATCGTCGTCGACGCGATTCAGCGCATCGCCAGCGAGCAGACCGCGGAGAGCGTGGTCAGCGTCCTGCACCTGCCGAGCGACGAGATGAAGGGCCGGATCATCGGCCGCGAGGGCCGCAATATCCGGGCGTTCGAGTCGACGACCGGCGTCAATCTGATCATCGATGACACCCCGGAGGCGGTCCTGCTCTCCTGCTTCGATCCGGTACGCCGGGAGGTCGGCAGGCTGACGCTGGAGAAGCTGGTCCTGGACGGCCGGATCCATCCGCACCGCATCGAGGAGGTGTTCGACAGCGCCAAGAACGAGGTCGAGCGGCTCTGCGAGCGGGCGGCCGAGGAGGCGCTCGTCGACGTCGGCATCACCGACATCCACCCCGAGCTGGCGACGCTGCTCGGCCGGCTGCGCTACCGCACCAGCTACGGCCAGAACGTGCTCAAGCACCTGGTCGAGACGGCGCACATCGCCGGCATCATGGCCGCCGAGCTGCGCCTCGACGTTCCGACGATCAAACGGTCGGCCTTCCTGCACGACATCGGCAAGGCGCTGACCCACGAGGTCGAGGGCAGCCACGCCCTGATCGGCGCGGACCTGGCCCGCAAGTACGGCGAGTCCGAGGACGTCGTGCACGCGATCGAGGCGCACCACAACGAGGTGCAGCCGCAGACGGTCGAGGCGGTGCTGACCCAGGCCGCGGACGCCTGCTCCGGCGGCCGGCCGGGTGCCCGCCGCGAGAGCCTCGAGGCCTACGTCAAGCGCCTCGAGCGGATCGAGGAGATCGCCGCCGGCAAGATCGGCGTCGACAAGGTCTTCGCCATGCAGGCGGGCCGCGAGATCCGGGTGATGGTCCGGCCGGAGGACGTCGACGACATCGGCGCGGCGGTGCTGGCCCGCGACGTCGCGAAGCAGATCGAGGAGGAGCTGACCTACCCGGGGCAGATCCGGGTGACGGTGGTCCGGGAGTCGCGGGTCACCGAACTGGCGCGCTGACGCGCCGCCGCCTCCTCGCCACCGGCGAAGAGGCGGCGTCGGACGCGTCTAGGCGCCGAGGGCGTCGCCGGTCGCGACGGTGCCGACCGGGGCCGGGCCGGCCTTGGCCTTCGGGGCCTTGCCCTGGCGCCGGGTGCGGCGCTCGAGCCAGCCGGCGACCGCCGTCAGGGTGGCGTTCACGGCGATGTAGATGATCGCCGCCACGATCGCCGCCGCGACGATGTTGCCGAAGTTCGCCGCCAGGATGTTGACGCTCTGCAGCAGCTCCGGGTAGGCGATGATGTAGCCCAGCGCCGTGTCCTTCACCAGGACCACCAGCTGACTGACGATCACCGGGAGCATCGCGCGGGCCGCCTGCGGCACCAGGATCTCGCGCATCACCAGGCTCTTGCGCATGCCGATCGCGAAGCCGGCCTCGCTCTGCCCGCGCGGCACGGACCTGATGCCGGCGCGGAATGCCTCCGCCAGCACCGAGCCGTTGTAGAGGGTGAGGCCGGCGACCACGGCCCAGAACGGCGGCATCGGCGACTCGGTGAGGAACGGGATGCCGTAGAAGATGAAGAAGATCAGCAGCAGCAGCGGCACGGCCCGGAAGAACTCCACGACCACGCCCGACGGCACGCTGAGCCATCGGTGGTCGGAGAGCCGTCCGACCGAGAAGACGAGGCCGAAGACCAGCGAGAGCACCATCGCGACGGCCGCCGCGCTCACCGTTCCCCACAGGCCCGGCAGCAGGTAGTCCCGCCAGGTCGAGGCCTCGGTGAACGGCTTCCACAGCGCCGCCGCCCACTGGCCCTTCTCGTCGAACTTGAGGTAGATCCAGTAGAGCAGCGCCAGCATGGCGATGCCGAAGACCACGGTCAGGATCGCGTTGCGGACCTTGGCCCGGGGGCCGGGGTGGTCGTAGAGGACGGCGTCGGTGCTCATCGCTTCACCGCCATCCGGTTGGCCAGCCAGCCGAAGGCGTAGCCGGTGGGGATCAGGACGGCCGCGAACGTGCCCGCGAAGACGAGGAAGATCGGGATGACCTGGTCGCCGTTCGCGTTGATCAGCTCCTTCATCGCGTTCGAGGACTCCGCCAGGCCGATCGTGCCGACGATTGTCGAGTTCTTCGCCAGGGCGATGAAGATGCTGCCCAGCGGCGCGATCACCGCCCGGCCCGCCTGCGGCAGGACGACGATGGTCAGGGTCTGGAAGAAGGACATGCCGATCGCCCGGGCCGCCTCGGCCTGCCCGGCCGGGACGGTGTTGATGCCCGAGCGGATCGCCTCACAGACGAACGCGGCGGTATAGACCGACAGGCCGATCACGCCGAGCCAGTAGTTGTTGCGGTCGATGTCGTCCGACAGCGTGAGGCCGAGCGTCGAGAACAGGCCGAAGTAGCAGAAGAAGATGATCAGCGTCAGCGGCGTGTTCCGGAACGTGTTGACCCAGGCGGTGCCGAAGCCGCGCAGCACGGGGACCGGAGACACCCGCATCGCGGCGAGCAGTACGCCGAGGACGACGGCGCCCGCGGTGCCGGCCACGGTCAGCTTCAGGATCCAGAGGAATCCCGTCACGTACACGTCGATGTTGGTGGGGTCGGAGAAGACGTCCATCGTCCTCGCTTCCTCGCGCCGCGGCAGGGAACGGCGGGCGGGGCCGGCGCTGCCGGCCCCGCCCGCTCATTTGAAGATCAGCTGCAGTTGGTGAGCTTGGTGACGTCGAGTTCCGGCGCCGCCTTGCCGCTCTTGCCGAGCGTGCTGTCCCACGCGGCCTTGTAGGACCCGTCGGTGGCGGACGTCTTCAGGATGTCGTTGATCTTGTTGCAGCCCTCGGTGTCGTCCTTCTTGAGGCCGATGCCGTACGGCTCCGTGCTGAACGGCTTGCCGACCACCTTGAACTTGCCGGCGTACTGGTCCTGCGCGGCGTAGCCCGCGAGGATGATGTCGTCGGTGGTGACCGCGTCCACCTGGCCGCCGGCCAGCGCCGTCACGCACTTGGAGTAGGAGTCGAACTGCTGGAGCTTGGCGTCCGGGTAGTCGGTCTGGATCCGCTTGGCCGGGGTTGAGCCGGAGGCCGAGCAGACCTTCTTGCCGGCCAGCGACTCGGGGCCGGTGATCGTCGAGGCGACCGGGACGAGCAGGTCCTGGCCGGCCTGGTAGTAGGGGCCCGCGAAGTTGACGACCTTCTTGCGCTCGTCGTTGATCGTGTAGGTCGCCACGACGATGTCGACCTGACCCTGCTGGATGAACGGCTCGCGGTTGGACGAGACGGTCGTCTTGTATTCGATGCCGGACTCGGGCACGCCGAGGCCCTTCGCGATGATCTTCGCGATCTCGATGTCGAAGCCGGCGTAGGTCGTGCCGGTCTGCAGGCCGAGGCCGGGCTGGTCGGCCTTGACGCCGAAGATCAGCTTCTTCTCGCTGCTCGCCTTGCCGACGATGCCTTTGGCCGCAGAGTCCGACCCGCTGTCGTCGCCGCCACAAGCTGCCGCGGCCATTACCAGGGCGAACGCCCCGGCCACTGCCGTCATACGGGTGATGCGCATCGTCCTGCTCCTCCTGGTGGAAACTTCAACAACGTGAACGTTCTCGTATCGCGCAAATGCTTCAAGGGACTTGTCGGAAACCGGTAACCGGGTATCCGGTGTGGACGCTCAGTGCGTGAGGATCTTGGAGAGGAAGTCCTTGGCCCGGTCGCTCTTGGGGTTGTCGAAGAACTCCGCGGGCGGCGCCGACTCGACCAGCTGGCCGTCGGCCATGAAGACCACCCGGTTGGCGGCGTGGCGCGCGAAACCCATCTCGTGGGTGACGACGACCATCGTCATGCCCTCGCGGGCGAGCGCGGTCATGACGTCGAGGACCTCGCCGACCATCTCCGGGTCGAGCGCGCTGGTCGGCTCGTCGAAGAGCAGCGCCTTGGGCTGCATGGCCAGGGCCCGGGCGATGGCGACGCGCTGCTGCTGGCCGCCGGAGAGCTGGGCGGGGTATTTCTCCGCCTGGCTGGCGATGCCGACCCGCTCGAGCAGGCCCATCGCCCGCTCGCGGACCGCCGCGGGCTTCTCGCCGCGCACCTTGACGGGGCCCAGCATCACGTTCTGCAGAATCGTCTTGTGTGCGAAGAGGTTGAACGACTGGAAGACCATGCCGACCTCGCTGCGCAGCCGGGCGAGCGCCTTGCCCTCGGCGGGCAGCGCCTGGCCGTCGAACGTGATCGAGCCCGAGTCGATCGGCTCGAGCCGGTTGATCGCCCGGCACAGCGTCGACTTGCCCGAGCCCGACGGTCCGATCACGACGACCACCTCGCCGCGGGCGACCGACAGGCTGACATCCTGCAGGACGTGAAGTGGGCCGAAGTATTTGTTGACGCCCTCGAGAACGATGAGTGGCTCGCTTGTCGGCACTGTCGGACCACCGTCCCGTCGTTGGGTCACTCGGATGGGGTCACTCTATGGGCGTGCTCGTATCGGTTCACACCGAGATAGGTCACGGAGCGGTAACTGTGCAGGTGCGAGGCCGAAGGGATGTCCACGATGAGCGGTATGGCTGACGCCGATCCGACAGACGGATTGTGGAGTTGGTGCACGTCCGGGCGCCAGGATGTGGCCTCCGTGCACGCCGCCGTCTCGGGCGCCCTGCGGCGTCCGGTGGCGACACTGGACGGTCCCGTGGACGGCGCGGTGCTCTGTGACGTGTGGCACGTCGGCGGCGACTTCCCGACCCTGATCGAATGCTTCCTGGCACCGGGCGACGTCGCCGAGGCGACGATCGCCAGCGCCGTGGCGGTCCGGCTCGGCGCCGACCTGCTGCTGCCCGACGACACCCTCAACCCGACCCGGTACGTGCTCGCGGAGCCGAACGGGACGCTGCGGGCCGTGCACGTCGAGGAGGTCGAGACCGACGACGGTACGGAGCGCAGCCACCTGCGCCCCTGCACCGGCGACGACCCGGCCTGTGCCCGCGGTCCGGGCTGCGACCGTTCGCGGTGGAAGCCGGCACCTACGCCGGAGCGACCCGCGGCGGCGTAGGGACTATCCTGGTCAACTGCCATGACTACCGAGATTCGGGGCTCAGCCCTTCCTGCAGGCGCCGCCCGCACGTACGACGTGCGCACCTACGGCTGCCAGATGAACGTGCACGACAGCGAGCGGATCTCCGGTCTGATGGAGGGCGCCGGCTATGTCCGCGCGGCCGACGCGGACGCCGCGGACGTGGTCGTGTTCAACACCTGCGCGGTCCGGGAGAACGCCGACAACCGCCTGTACGGCAATCTCGGTCGCCTGCGCCCCACCAAGCTCAGGAACCCCGACATGCAGATCGCGGTCGGCGGCTGCCTGGCGCAGAAGGACCGCGGCGACATCGTCAAGCGCGCGCCCTGGGTCGACGTGGTCTTCGGCACACACAACATCGGCTCGCTGCCGGCGCTGCTGGAGCGGGCCCGGCACAACCAGGAGGCCGAGGTCGAGATCCTCGAGTCGCTCGAGGTCTTCCCGTCGACCCTGCCGACGCGCCGCGAGTCGACCTACGCCGGCTGGGTGTCGATCTCGGTGGGCTGCAACAACACCTGCACGTTCTGCATCGTGCCGTCGCTGCGCGGCAAGGAGAAGGACCGCCGCCCGGGCGACGTGCTGGCCGAGGTCGAGGCGCTTGTCGCCGAGGGTGTCCTCGAGATCACCCTGCTGGGTCAGAACGTCAACTCCTACGGCGCCGAGTTCGGCGACCGGCTCGCGTTCGGCAAGCTGCTGCGCGCCTGCGGCGACGTCGGGGGACTGGAGCGGGTCCGCTTCACCAGCCCGCACCCGAAGGACTTCACCGACGACGTGATCGCCGCGATGGCCGAGACGCCGAACGTGTGCCACTCGCTGCACATGCCGCTGCAGTCCGGCTCCGACCGGGTGCTCAAGGCGATGCGCCGCAGCTACCGCTCGGAGAAATACCTTGGCATCATCGACAAGGTCCGCGACGCGATGCCGGACGCGGCGATCACCACCGACATCATCGTGGGCTTTCCGGGCGAGACCGAGGACGACTTCGAGCGCACCCTCGACGTGGTCCGGCAGGCCCGCTTCTCCAGCGCCTTCACCTTCCAGTATTCGAAGCGCCCGGGCACCCCGGCCGCGACGATGGACGAGCAACTGCCCAAGCAGGTCGTGCAGGAACGCTACGAGCGCCTGATCGCCGTGCTCGAGGACATCACCTGGGCGGAGAACCGCAAGCAGGTCGGCCGCACGGTCGAGGTCCTGGTCGCCACCGGCGAGGGCCGCAAGGACGAGCGCACCGGGCGGATGAGCGGCCGGGCCCGCGACGGCCGGCTGGTGCACTTCGCGACCGGCGACCTGACCGGCATCCGGCCCGGCGACATCCTGCACACCGAGATCACGTACGCGGCACCGCACCACCTGAACGCCGACGGCGCGCCGCACGGCCACCGCCGCACCCGGGCCGGCGACGCGCACGAGGCGGGCCGGGCGACGCGCACGGCCGGGGTGTCACTGGGCCTGCCGACGCTCGGCGTGCCCGCGCCGCTGCCGGCCACCACCGGCGGTTGCGCGCTGTAGCAGCGGGGTCCAGGGCCTCGGGATTGGCCCCGGCCGGCCGGCGCCGTGCCGGGGATGATGACGGGATGAATCTCAGCTTCGCTGACGTGGCCGCCGCCAGGGACGTCGTCTACCGGCACCTGCCGCCGACCCCGATGTGGTCGTACCCGCTGCTGGACTCGGCCGTGGGCGCGACCGTCTTCGTCAAGCACGAGAACGTCCAGCCGGTCGGCGCGTTCAAGGTGCGCGGCGGGCTCGCACTGCTCGAGTCGATGTCGCCGGCCGAGCGGGCCCGGGGCACGGTCAGCTACTCGACCGGCAACCACGCGCAGTCGATGGCCTTCGCCAGCGCGGCCTACGGCGCGCCCTGCCGGGTCGTGATGCCGGCGGCTGCCAGCCTGGCGAAGGCGAACGCCGCGTCGGCGCTGGGCGCCGAGGTGATCCTGCACGGCCCCGATCTGGAGGCGGCGCAGCGGCACGCCGAGCACCTGGCCGAGTCCACCGGCGCGCGGCTGGTCAGCCCGGGCGACACCCCGGAACTGCTGGCCGGGGTCGGCACCCTCTACCTGGAGATCCTCGAGGCAGAGCCCGACCTGGACGCCATCCTGGTGCCGGTCGGCAGCGGCACGGGCGCCGGCGCGGCGGCCGTCGTGGCCCGCGAGCTCGCCCCGAAGTGCCGGGTCGTCGGCGTCCAGTCCGACGCGTCCCGGGCCGCCTACGACTCCTGGGCGGCCGGCGAGTTGGTCGATCGGCCGAACCGCACCCGCGTCGACGGCTTGGCCACCGGGCGCGGCTTCGAGCTGCCGCAGCGCCTCATGCGCGACGGCCTCAGCGACTTCCTGCTGGTGAGCGACGACGCGATCATCGAGGCGCAGCGGCTCATGGCGACCCGGGCGCACACCCTCGCCGAGGGTGCCGGCGCGGCGGCCCTGGCGGGCGTGCTGAGCCGGCCCGACGAGTTCGCCGGCAAGCGGGTCGCGGTGGTCTGCACGGGCGGCAACGCGAACGCCGCGGAGCTGGCCGCGCTGGGGTGACCCCGCCGCCACGGGCTCTGCTGGTGGCGGTGCCGCTGTGCGCGTAAGGAAAAAGGCTTTTGATCTTAAAGCGGGAGCGGCGGCAGGCCGGAACCTGCCGCCGCTACCGGATGTAGCTGATCAATTGGCCTGTTCCGCGAGGGAGAGGAACTGCCGCTTCGACGAAAGCGCCTGCTCGGCCTCCTTGATCCGGCGGGCGTCGCCCGCCGTCTGAGCCCGGGCCAGCCGCTGCTCGGCCTCGGCGACCTGCTCCCGCATCTGCTGCAGCAACGGGTTGTCCTGCGGGGTGGTCTTGCGCCACGCGGAGTCCATCGCCACCCGGATGCGCTCCTCGGCGGCCCGCCAGCGGCGGTCCAGGCTGACCGACGCCTCGCGCGGCACCCGGCCGGCGTCGTGCCACGCGGCCTGGGCGTCGCGCAGCTTGTTCTGCGCACCGCGCGGGTCGGCGTCGACGTCGAGCGCCTCGATCTCGGTCAGGATCGCCTGCTTGCGGTCGAGGTTGCCCTTGTATTCCGCGTCGCGGGCCGAGAAGACCTCGCTGCGGCGGGTGAAGAACGCGTCCTGTGCCGCCCGGAAGCGTTCCCAGAGGCGCTGCTCGGCTTCCTTGGCCGCCCGCGGGGCGGCCTTCCACTCGTTCATCAGGTCCTTGAGCCGGTTGGCGGTCGTCGACCATTCCGTCGAGTCGGCCAGGCTCTCGGCCTCCTTGACCAGCTCCTCCTTGGCGGTCTGCGCCTGCTTGCGCTGCCCGTCCAGGGTGGCGAAGTGCGCGCCGCGGCGACGGGTGAAGCCGTCGCGTGCGGCCGCGAACCGCTTCCACAGCTCGCCGTCGGTCTTCTTGTCGACGCCGCGGATGGTCTTCCACTCGTCGAGGATCTCCTTGAGCCGATCGCCCGCGCTCTTCCAGCCCGTCGACTCGGCGGCGATCGTCTCCGCCTCCTCGACCAGGGTGGTCTTGCGCGCCAGCGCCTCGCCACGGGCCGCCTCGCGGGCGGCCTTGGCCTCGCCGGCCTTCTCGTCGGCGACCGCGGTCAGCCGGTCGAGGCGGGCGGCGAGCCCGTCGATGTCGCCGACCACGTGTGCCTCGTCGAGGCTTGCGCGGATCCGCTTCACACTGCTCAGCGAGTGCGCGGCATCGGCCGCGCCCGACTTGAGGCGGGCCTCGATGAGGTCGACCTCGGTCACCAGGTCCGCGAAGCGCCGGGCGAAGTGGGCCAGACCCTCCTCGGGCGTGCCCGCCTGCCATGAGCCGACCACGCGGTCGCCCTCGGCCGTCTTCACATATACGGTGCCGTCGGCATCCACGCGCCCGAAGGCCGTCCAGTCGTTCATGAGCCCACCCTCGTTCTCCCGGCGGCGCGGGCCTCGCTGCCCGCGACCACCGCCATAGCGCAGTCGAATGCCATCATTCCATCGGCATTCTTTCTCGCGCATTGTCACAGGTCCAACCCGGTTCCGGGGAAGCGCCCGCGGATGACCGTGACCAGCCCGTTACGGTGGCTCCGTGCCTTTGCTCCCATCTCCCGGAGTCATCGCGGTCGTCGGGCCCACCGCCGCCGGGAAATCCGCCCTCAGCATCGCGCTCGCGCAGGCCCTCGGCGGCGAGGTCGTCAACGCCGACTCCATGCAGCTCTACCGGGGTATGGACATCGGTACGGCCAAACTCACCGCTGACGAGCGGGAAGGCGTACCCCACCACGTCCTCGACGTCTGGGACGTGACGGAGCCGGCCAGCGCCAAGGAGTACCAGCGACTCGCCCGGGCCGCGGTCGACGACATCGCCGCCCGGGGCCGGGTGCCGCTGCTCGTCGGCGGCTCGGGGCTTTACGTCCGGGCGGTCCTGGAGGACTTCGAATTTCCCGGCACGGATCCCGCCATTCGGGAACGGCTTGAGCTGGAGCTGGCCGCGGCGGGCCCGGCGCCGCTGCACGACCGCCTGAAGACGCTCGACGCGAGCGCCGCCGCGAAGATCCTTCCGTCGAACGGGCGGCGGATCGTCCGGGCGCTGGAGGTGATCGAGCTCACCGGCGAGCCCTTCACCGCCGCCCTGCCGGCGCCGACCCCGTACTACGAGTCGATGCAGGTCGGCGTCGATCGCGAGACCGCGGAGCTGGACCAGCGGATCGCCGAGCGGGTGGACCTGATGTGGGCCGCGGGCCTGCTCGACGAGGTGCGGGGGCTGGACGGCCTGCGGGAGGGCCGCACGGCGAGCCGGGCGCTGGGTTATCAGCAGGCCCTGGCCCAGCTGGACGGCGAGCTGAGCGAGGAACAGGCCAAGGACGAGACCGTGCGGGCCACCCGCCGCTTCGTGCGCAGGCAGCGCTCCTGGTTCCGCCGCGACCCGCGGATCACCTGGCTCGACGGCGCGTCGGCCACGCTGGGGCAGGAGGCGTTGGCGGCCTGCGCGGCGGCTGCGCGATGATGGACCGCGTGTTGTTCACCAAGGGCCATGGCACCGGCAACGACTTCGTCATCCTCGAGGACCCCGACGGGGCGCTCGAGCTGACCCCCGCGCTGGTCGCGGCGCTCTGCGACCGGCGCCGCGGCATCGGCGCCGACGGGGTGCTGCGCGTGGTGCGCAGCGCCAAGCATCCGGACGGCGCGGGCCACGCGGGCGAGGCCGAGTGGTTCATGGACTACCGCAACGCGGACGGCTCGATCGCCGAGATGTGCGGCAACGGTGTCCGCGTCTTCGTCCGCTACCTGGTCGAGCGGGGCCTCGCCACCCCCGGCGCCGACCTGCCGGTCGGGACCCGGGCCGGCGTCGTGCGCGCGCAGGTCGACGGCTCCCTCATCTCGGTGCACATGCGCACCCCCGAGGTGTACGCGGCCGGCACGGCCACCGTCGGCCAGCTCACCTTCCCGGGCGTCGCGGTCGACTGTGGCAACCCGCACCTGGTCTGCGGCGTGCACGACGGCCTTCCGCTGGGCTCCCTGGACCTGCACGTCGCGCCCGGCTACGACCCGGCGCTGTTCCCCGATGGAGTGAACGTCGAATTCACCACCGTGGGTGACCCCATCGAGGGCGCCGACATGCACATGCACATGCGGGTCTACGAGCGCGGCTCGGCCGAGACGCTGTCCTGCGGCTCGGGCGCGCTCGCGGTCGGCGCGGTCGCGCTGCGCGACGCAGGGCTGCGGGCCGGCGTCGTCGCCGTCGACCTGCCCGGCGGCCGGCTGACGGTCACCTTCGACGGCTCGTCCTGGCGGCTGGCGGGGCCGGCGGTGCTGGTGGCGACCGGTGAGGTCGACCCGGCGGCGCTCGCCTGATGGCCGCTCTGCACCGCGTGGCGCACCGCGGATACTGCGCCGTCGCGCCCGAGAACACGCTGCCCGCGCTCGTCGCCGGGGTCCTGGCCGGTGCCACCTTCATCGAGTTCGACGTCCGGACCACCGCGGACGGCGTGCCGGTGGTGATCCACGACCGCACCGTCGACCGCACGACCGGCTCCTGCGGCAAGGTCTGGGAGCTGACCCTCGACGAGATCCGCGAACTGGACGCGGGCTCCTGGTTCTCCCCGGCGTACGCGGGGCTGCGGATTCCCCGGCTGACCGAGGTCCTCGACGTGCTGCGCCCGCACGCCGTCGGGGGTCACGGCGTCGAGCTGCTGCTGGAGATCAAGCCGCCGGCCACGCTGGAGCAGGTCAAGAACATCATCGGCCAGGTGGCGGACGCGGGCCTGCTGGACCGCACCGTCGTGCAGAGCTTCGATCCGGCAGTCCTCCGGCTGGTCGAGCAGGCGGCACCGGAGCTCCGGCGCGGCCTGCTGCGCGACGGCTTCGACGCCGAGCAGGTGGCGGTCGCCCGCGAGCTCGGCGTCGGCTACTGCAACCCGTCCATGGCCGCGGTGCTGGCCGCCCCCGGGACGGTCGCCGCCCTGGCCGAGGCCGGGGTGGCGGTCATGCCGTGGACGGCCAACGACAGCGCGATCTGGCCCGCCCTGGTGGATGCCGGGGTGGCCGGCATCATCTCGGACCGCACCGGCGAGCTGACCGGCTGGGCGACCGCCCGCGGAACCGCCTGAGCCGCACCCTCAGAAGGTGCTGCCCGGGGCGCCGTCCAGCTCCGTCTCGGGCATGGCGGCCGGGTTCGGCGGGGCCGGGGTGCCCTTGACCACCTGGCGGATCGCCGCCGCGACCGCCGGCGTCACCCGCGGGTCGAAGACGCTGGGGACGATCACCGTCGGGTTGAGCTTGTCCTCGCCGACGACGCTCGCGATGGCCATCGCCGCTGCCAGGGCCATCTCCTCGGTGAACTCCTCGGCGCTGACGTCGAGCATGCCGCGGAAGACACCCGGGAAGGCCAGCACGTTGTTGATCTGGTTGGGCTGGTCCGAGCGGCCGGTGGCGACCACGGCCGCGTGCTGGCGCGCCTCCCGCGGGTCCACCTCGGGGTCGGGGTTCGCCAGCGCGAAGACGATCGACTTCTCCGCCATCTTGGCGATGTCGTCGCCGGTGAGCAGGTTCGGCGCGCTCACGCCGATGAACACGTCCGCGCCGACGATCGCGCCGGCCAGGCTGCCCGCGTAGTTGTCGCGGTTGGTGTGCTCGGCCAGCCAGTGCCAGGTCGGGCTGAGGTCGGCCATGCCGCGGTGCAGGGCGCCCTTGCGGTCGTACGCGATGATGTCGCCCACGCCCTGGCGCAGCAGCAGCTTCATGATCGCCGTGCCCGCCGCCCCCGCGCCGGAGACCACGACCCGGACGTTCGCCAGGTCCTTGCCCACCACCCGCAGCGCGTTGGTCAGCGCCGCCAGCACGCAGATCGCGGTGCCGTGCTGGTCGTCGTGGAAGACCGGGATGTCGAGCAGCTCGCGCAGCCGCATCTCGATCTCGAAGCAGCGCGGCGCGGCGATGTCCTCCAGGTTGATGCCGCCATAGGCGGGCGCGATCGCCTTGACGATCGCCACGATCTCGTCGGTGTCCTGGGTGTCGAGCACCACCGGCCAGGCGTCCACCCCGCCGAAGCGCTTGAAGAGCGCGGCCTTGCCCTCCATCACCGGCATCGCCGCGGCCGGGCCGATGTTGCCCAGGCCGAGCACGGCCGAGCCGTCGCTGACCACGGCGACGGTGTTGCGCTTGATGGTGAGCCGGCGCGCGTCGGCGGGATTCTCCGCGATCGCCATGCAGACCCGCGCCACACCCGGCGTGTACGCCCGGGACAGCTCGTCGCGGTTGCGCAGGGCGACCTTGGAGCTGACCTCGATCTTGCCGCCCAGGTGCAGGAGGAACGTGCGGTCGGAGACCTTGCGGACGTCGACGCCGTCCTGCTCCTCGAGCTGCTTGACGACCTGGTCCGCGTGGCTGGAGTCGGCGGTGTCACAGGTGAGGTCGACGACCACGTGGGTGGAGTCGGAGTCCACCACGTCGAGCGCCGTCACGATCGCACCGGCCTCGCCGACACAGGTGGTGAGCCGGCCGATGGAGGACGCGTCGGCGGTCACGGCAATGCGGATCGTGATCGAGAATCCTGCACTGGGCAGGCGGGTGGTCACCACGGTGTTCCCTCCGTCGTTGGCGGGTGCGTACCCGCAATCTTGCTCTTCGGGAATAGCGGACACCAATCCGGTGGTTGCTGATACGTCAGACACTCTGCGACAACGCCCCGCACCGTTATGTGGATGCGCTCGGCACCCCGGGCGTGCCACGATCGGGCGGAGGAGGTCACTTTTGCGTACTGAGGTATTCGAACCGGACGTCACCACCGGTGAGCTGGAGCTCGAGGAGCGCCACTCCCTTCGACGGGTTGCCGGTCTCTCCACCGAGCTGACGGACGTCACCGAGGTCGAGTACCGGCAGCTGCGACTCGAACGGGTCGTGCTTGTCGGTGTCTGGACCGAGGGCAGCATCTCCGATGCCGAGAATTCCCTCACGGAGCTGGCGGCGCTCGCCGAGACGGCCGGTTCCGAGGTCCTCGAGGGCCTCATCCAGCGCCGCGGCCGTCCCGACGCGGCCACCTTCATCGGCCGGGGCAAGGTCGACGAGCTGCGCGACGTGGTCGTCGCCACCGGCGCCGACACGGTCATCTGCGACGGCGAGCTCTCGCCCTCGCAGCTGCGCAAGCTCGAGCAGCAGGTCAAGGTCAAGGTCGTCGACCGCACCGCGCTGATCCTGGACATCTTCGCCCAGCACGCGAAGAGCAAGGAAGGCAAGGCGCAGGTCGAGCTGGCACAGCTGCAATACCTGTTGCCCCGCCTGCGCGGCTGGGGTGAGTCGCTGTCCCGCCAGGGCGGCGGCGCGGGTGGCGGTTCCGGCGGCGGCGTCGGCACGCGCGGTCCCGGTGAGACCAAGATCGAGACCGACCGCCGGCGGATCAACACCCGCATCTCCCGCCTCAAGCGCGAGATCAAGGCCCTGCGGACGGTACGCCAGACCAAGCGTTCCAAGCGCACCAACAGCGGCGTGCCCGCGGTCGCCATCGCCGGCTACACCAACGCCGGCAAGTCCAGCCTGCTGAACAGCCTCACCTCGGCGGGCGTGCTGGTCGAGGACGCGCTGTTCGCGACGCTGGATCCGACCACCCGCCGCACCGCGGCCGACGACGGGCGGGTGTTCACGCTCTCCGACACCGTCGGCTTCGTCCGGCACCTGCCGCACCACATCGTCGAGGCGTTCCGCTCGACGCTGGAGGAGGTGGCCTACTCCGACCTGGTCGTGCACGTGGTGGACGGCGCGCATCCGGACCCCGAGGGTCAGGTGACGGCGGTCCGGGAGGTGCTCGGCGAGGTCGGCGCGGACCGCATCCCGGAGCTGCTGGTCGTCAACAAGATGGACGCGGCCGACGAGGAGACCATCCTGCGGCTCAAGCGGGCCTGGCCGGACGCGGTGTTCGTGTCGGCGCGCTCGGGCCTCGGCATCCCCGAGCTGCACGCGGCCATCGCGCAGCGGCTGCCGCGGCCGGCGGTCGACCTGCGGGTGCTGCTGCCGTACGACCGGGGCGACCTGGTGGCCCGGATCCACCGCAGCGGGCAGGTGCTGGACACCCGCCACACCGACGAGGGCACCGAGCTGCGGGTCCGGGTAGGCGAGCAGTTGGCGGCCGACCTCGCAACATTCCGTATTTAGTTGATCAATTGTCGGATTACGGACGGCCGCACCAGGGTTGATCCACGCGTAACACCGGCACGAGACGCCGCATGCGACACTGATCGGATGCGGCGTCTCGTGTTCCCGGTCATCCTTGCCTCCGGGCTGGTGATGTTGGGGGCCGTGCCCGCCTCCGCCGAGCCCGCCCCCGCGGGGACCTCGGCGAAGGCTGCGGCCGGCAAGAAGGTTTGCAAGATCACCAGCTCGTCACTTCCCGAGCTGTCGGGCATCGTGGCCACCAAGAACGGCTACGCGGTCATCAACGACAGCACCGACGTGGAGAGCCAGAAGAGGGTCTTCTTCCTCGACGACGAGTGCGAGATCACCAAGCGGGTCGAATACACCGGCAAGGGGCCCTTCGACACCGAGGACATGGTGCTGTCGGCCGACGGCGCGACGCTGTGGATCGCCGACACCGGCGACAACGCGGTCCGGGACCCCAACGGCGACACGCGTGCGACCATCGCCCTCTGGTCGATGCCGGTCGACGGCTCCAAGAAGCCGAAGATCCACCGCCTGGCCTACCCGGACGGGGACAAGCACGACGCCGAGGCGCTGCTCTTCAACGGCGACGGCACGCCGATCATCGTGACCAAGGAGACGGTCGGCAAGCCGTCCGGCATCTACGTCCCGAAGACGGCCCTGAAGACCAACAACGAAGAAGGCGTGCCGCTCGAGAAGGTCGGCGAGGTCGAGCTGCCGCGCTCGGACACCGCGGGCACCCCGTTCGCCCGCCTCGCGCAGGGCGTCGTCACCGGCGGCGCGGTCGCGCCGAAGGGCACGAAGGTGGTGCTCCGCACCTACCTCGACGCCTTCGAGTGGGACGTGACCAACGGCGACGTGCTGGCGGCGCTCAAGAAGAAGCCGCGCCAGACCGGCCTGCCCAACGAGCCGTTCGGCGAGGCGATCAGCTACACCCCGGACGGCAAGCAGTTCAACACGGTCTCCGACATCGGCTCCTCGCAGGATCCGGAGGCCGACAGCTACATCCTGGGCTACACCCCGGCGACGAAGGTCGTCGAGGCGAAGACGGCCGCCGACGCGGGTGACTCGGGCGGCGGCGGCTCCTGGTATTCGGACCTGAGCCTCTCCGACATCACCTACCTCGTGGGCGCCATCGGTGTGCTCGGCGCGATCCTGGTCGGCGCGGGCGTCTTCGGCATCATGCGGTCCCGCAAGAAGGCCCCGCCGGAGCCGGTCGCGAAGAGCACCGACCCGACCGCGCCCGGCCCGCTCGACGCCCGGCCGGACCTGCTGTCGGTCGGCGGCCCGGCCCAGCGCCCCGGCGTCTACGGCGGCAACCGTCCACCGGCCGGAGCACCGTCCGGCCCGGGTGTCTACGGCGCCAAGCCGCCGGCACCGCAGAAGGGCGGCGGCGTCTACGGCGCCGGCGGCGGCGCTCGTCCGCCGCAGGGTCAGCCCGCGGCCCGGCCCGCTCAGCCGGCGCCCGGCCGCCCGGGTGGTGCTCGTCCCGGCGCGGCCCCGCCCGCGCAGCCCGGTCGTCCCGGCGGCGTGCAGCCGCGTCCGGGTGGCGTGCAGCCCGGTCGTCCCGGCGGCGGCGGCCAGCCCGGTCGTCCGGGCGGCGGCCAGCAGGGTCGTCCGGGTCAGGGCGGCGGTCGTCCCGGTGGTGGCGTCTACGGCGCCCCGCCCGGCCCTCCGCCGGCCAACGGCCGCCCGCAGGGTGGGCCGCAGCGCCCGTCCGGCTTCACCGGCGGCGGAAGGCACCCCGGTCACCCGGACGGCCGTCCCGACGGCCGCGCTCCGTACGGACTCTGACCCGCCCCTGCGCGTCAACGCGCGCAGGGCGGGTGCCGGTCGTCAGACCCGGCGCAGTACGGCGACCACTCGGCCCATGATCGTGGCGTCGTCGCCCGGGATCGGGTCGAAGGCGGGGTTGGCCGGCATCAGCCACACGTGCCCGTCCCGCTGCCGGTAGCTCTTCACGGTCGCCTCGCCGTCGATCATCGCCGCCACTATCTCGCCGACGTTCGCCGTGGGCTGCTGGCGGACCACCACCCAGTCGCCGTTGCAGATCGCCGCGTCGATCATCGAGTCGCCCTTGACCTCGAGCATGAACACGTCGCCCTCGCCGACCAGCTCGCGCGGCAGCGGGAAGAACTCCTCGACCGCCTGCTCGGCCAGGATCGGGCCACCGGCGGCGATCCGGCCCAGCAGCGGCACGTATGCCGGGGTGGGCCGGGCCGACCGCAGCGTCTCGTCGTCGACCATCTCGCTGGGCGCCCGCACGTCGACCGCGCGGGGCCGGTTGGGGTCACGCCGCAGGAAGCCCTTCTTCTCCAGCTCCTTGAGCTGGTAGGCCACGCTCGACGGCGACACCAGGCCGACCGCCTCGCCGATCTCGCGGACGCTCGGCGGGTAGCCGTAGCGCTCCACCCAGTCGCGGATGAACTCGAGAATCCGGCGCTGACGGGCGGTCAGGTCGGCGGTCACCAGGTCGGGAAACTGGCTGACCACCGGCGTCACGGCGCGCAGCTGCGGCGCCTCACCGCCACGGGCGCGCGACGGCGTGCGGCGGCGGATGGCCGCCTTCGTGTTGGCGGGCTCGGGCTGCGAATCCTTCTGATGTTGCCGGCTCGTCCGGTCGTCGGTCGACACGTCCGCCCTCCCTGTCGGCCAGTGCCTCGTCGGCACGTGGTGCGCTCGCGGAGCCGGGCAGTCGCCGTGGGGATGGACTTGTGCCCGGCTGACCCCTCTTGACCGAGAACCGTAACTGCGACGTGCGACATATTCAAACATCTGTACGAGTTTCTCGCGGCGTGTCGCCCGAAAGTGCTCGACTTCCGTACGCCTGTTCTGATACACCGTCGTACGGGCGTTCTATAGAACGTCTGTCCTAGGGACGTATGCGAGGAGAGGAATATGCCGTGGTGATCACTGGTGCGCGCCGGCAACCGGCCCCGTTGCGGCTGACCCGGCGGGGGCGCTTCGTCGTGCTGAGCTTCTTCATCCTGCTCGCGTCTCTCGCGAGTGCCGTGTTGTGGACCACTGCCTCGGCGGGCCGGTGATTCTTGGGCCGGCTCCGCGCCTACTGTCGTCGTTCGGCCGCGCCTCGGCATCCACGCCGGTGAGGCTCCGTTCGTCCCGCGAGGGCCTCGGCGGGCAATGTTGATCAAGGCGTTTCGGTGCTGCCCGTGACCGGCGCGGTACCGGTCGTGTTGAGGTTGAAAATACGGCGCGCCGACGCGCCGGTGAACTTGCATCGACGTCTGCGGCGGCATAACGTCAACCCCAACATCTAGTAGTTACAAGGGTGTAAGTCATCCACAGGTTGGGGTAAGGCAGCCCCGCAAACCACGGGTTCGTCCACAGCCACGAGGCGGGATCCACCGCCGCGGGGCTGTCGTTCGGCGTGCCCGTGAGGCGGTCTGCCGGCCCGTTCCCCGCCCGGGTGGCCGGACCCGGCGACAGGGGGATTTTCGGTGCGGTGTCCGTACTGCCGGCACGCCGACTCGCGGGTGGTCGATTCGCGAGAGGCTGACGACGGCCAGTTGATCCGTCGCCGGCGGTCGTGTCCCGAGTGCGGCAAGCGATTCACCACGGTCGAGGAGGCCGTGCTGGCGATCGTGAAGCGCAACGGCGTCACCGAGCCCTTCAGCCGGACCAAGATCATGAGCGGCGTCCGCAAGGCCTGTCAGGGCCGTCCGGTCGACGAGGACTCGATCGCGCTGCTCGCGCAGCGGGTCGAGGAGACCATCCGTGCCAAGGGCGCGGCGGAGGTGCCGAGCCACGACGTGGGCCTCGCGATCCTCACGCCGCTGCGCGAGCTTGACCAGGTGGCCTACCTCCGCTTCGCGAGTGTCTACAAGTCCTTCGACTCGCTTGACGAGTTCGAACGTGAGATCACCGAGCTGCGCGAGGCGGCCACCGCCGGCGAGGCGGCCGCGCGGCACGTGGTCGCCGCGCGGCCCGGCAACCGGCCGCCCAAGATCAGCGCTCAGGAAAAAGCTTGATGCAGGAAGCAATCGAGGGGGAGCACCAAATGGCCGGTGACGGCATGACAGCAGGCAGGCAGCGCAGTCGCGCGGGCAACGGGGGCGCCACGGCCGGGGGGCTGCGGATCGAGCGGGTCTGGACGACAGAGGGCGTCCACCCCTACGACGAGGTCGAGTGGGAGCGCCGCGACGTCGTCATGACGAACTGGCGGGACGGCTCGGTCAACTTCGAGCAGCGCGGGGTGGAATACCCCACCACGTGGAGCGTCAACGCCGCCAACATCGTCACCACGAAGTACTTCCGGGGTGCGGTCGGCGCGCCGGAGCGGGAGCGGTCGCTCAAGCAGCTCATCGACCGGGTCGTGAAGACCTACCGCAAGGCGGGCGAGGACCACGGTTACTTCGCCAGCCCGGCCGAGGCCGAGATCTTCGACCACGAGCTGACCTGGATGCTGCTGCACCAGGTGTTCAGCTTCAACTCGCCGGTCTGGTTCAACGTCGGCACGGCCTCGCCGCAGCAGGTCAGCGCCTGCTTCATCCTGTCCGTCGACGACTCGATGGACTCCATCCTTGACTGGTACAAGGAGGAGGGGCTGATCTTCAAGGGCGGCTCCGGCTCCGGCGTCAACCTCTCCCGGATCCGCTCCTCGAAGGAACTGCTCTCCTCCGGCGGCACGGCCAGCGGCCCGGTCAGCTTCATGCGCGGCGCGGACGCCAGCGCCGGCACGATCAAGTCCGGCGGCGCGACCCGCCGCGCGGCCAAGATGGTGATCCTCGACGTCGACCACCCCGACATCGAGGAGTTCGTCACCACCAAGGCCCGCGAGGAGGACAAGATCCGGGCCCTGCGCGACGCCGGGTTCGACATGGACCTCGGCGGCAGCGACATCGTCTCGGTGCAGTACCAGAACGCCAACAACTCGGTCCGCGTCAGCGACGAGTTCATGCGGGCGGTCGAGGAGGGCGGCACGTTCGACCTCCGCGGGCGGATGAACGGCGAGACGATCGAGACCATCGACGCCAAGCGGCTGTTCACCGAGATCGCCAAGGCCGCGTGGGAGTGCGCCGACCCCGGCCTGCAGTACGACGACACGATCAACGACTGGCACACCAACCCGGAGACCGGCCGCATCACCGCGTCCAACCCGTGTTCGGAGTACATGTCGCTGGACGACTCGTCCTGCAACCTCGCCTCGCTCAACCTGATGAAGTTCCTCAAGGCCGACGGCGGCTTCGAGGTCGACAAGTTCGTCAAGAGCGTCGAGTTCGTCATCACCGCGATGGACATCTCGATCTGCTTCGCCGACTTCCCGACCAAGCGGATCGGCGAGACCACGCGCGCCTACCGCCAGCTCGGCATCGGCTACGCCAACCTCGGCGCCCTGCTGATGGCCTCCGGCCTGCCCTACGACTCGGAGGGCGGCCGCACCCTGGCCGCCGCCATCACGTCGCTGATGACCGGTGTGGCCTACCGCCGCTCCGCCGAGGTGGCCGGCGTCGTCGGCGCCTACGACGGCTACGCCCGCAACGCGGACGCGCACAAGCGGGTCATGCGCAAGCACGCCGCGGCGAACGACGAGATCCGCCCGTCGGGCACCGTCGCCACCGCGCTGGTCCGCGAGGCCACCAAGCAGTGGCAGCAGGGCAACAAGATCGGCGAGAAGACCGGCTGGCGCAACGCGCAGGCCTCCGTGCTCGCGCCGACCGGCACCATCGGCCTGATGATGGACTGCGACACCACCGGCGTCGAGCCCGACCTGGCCCTGGTCAAGTTCAAGAAGCTCGTCGGCGGCGGCTCGATGCAGATCGTCAACCAGACGGTCCCGCGCGCCCTGCGCAGCCTCGGCTACCCCGAGGAGCAGGTCGAGGCGATCGTCGAGCACATCGCCGACCACGGCATCGTCGTCGACGCCCCCGGCCTCAAGCCGGAGCACTACCCGGTCTTCGACTGCGCCATGGGCGAGCGGTCCATCGCGCCGATGGGCCACGTGCGGATGATGGCGGCCGTGCAGCCGTTCATCTCGGGCGCGATCTCCAAGACGATCAACATGCCGGAGTCGGCAACCGTCGAGGACATCGAGAACGTGCACTACCAGGGCTGGAAGCTCGGCCTCAAGGCACTCGCCATCTACCGCGACAACTGCAAGGTCGGCCAGCCGCTCTCCGCGGCGAAGCCGAAGGCGGCCGCGGCGGCCGCAGCGACGCCCGCCGCCGCTGTCGCGCCGGTCGTGGAGAAGGTCGTCGAGTACCGCCCGGTCCGCAAGCGCCTGCCGAAGAAGCGCCCGTCGGAGACGGTCTCCTTCTCGGTCGCCGGCGCCGAGGGCTACCTCACCGCGTCGTCCTACCCGGACGACGGCCTCGGCGAGGTCTTCCTGAAGATGTCGAAGCAGGGCTCGACCCTGGCGGGCGTCATGGACGCCTTCTCGGTGGCGATCTCCATCGGCCTCCAGTACGGCGTTCCGCTGGAGACCTACGTCAGCAAGTTCACCAACATGCGCTTCGAGCCGGCCGGCATGACCGACGACTCGGACATCCGCATGGCGGCGTCGGTGATGGACTACATCTTCCGTCGCCTCGCGCTCGACTTCCTGCCCTATGACACCCGCGCCGAGCTGGGCATCTTCACCGCCCGGGAGCGCGCGGCGCAGATTCAGGCCGAGGCGGCGGCCGAGGTCGCCGGCGTCGACCTGGCCGGCATGGCGGCGTCCGCACCGGTTTCCGCACCGGTCGGCGCGGCGTCCGCGCCGACGGCCCCGGCCCCCGCGGCCGAGAAGGAGGCCCCGTCGCCGGCCGGCTCGTCGACCGAGCTGCTGGAGGCCGTCCTGGGCACCTCCGCCGACGCGCCGCTCTGCTTCACCTGCGGCACGAAGATGCGCCCGGCCGGAAGCTGCTACGTCTGCGAGGGCTGCGGCTCCACCTCGGGCTGCAGCTGAACACAGTTGAACGGAGAGGGGCCCGGCGGATGCGCCGGGCCCCTCTCCGTTTTCGTTGTCAGCTGCTCAGGGCGGTGAACCAGCGGGTCGCCTCGGGTACGCCGAGCACCTCCGACCCTTCGTGGACGAACCCGTTGTAGCCGGTGTCGACGCCGAGGTCGACCGTTGGCGCCCCCAGGGTGGCGTGGCAGTGCTCCGTGTTGGCGTTCACCGCCTCCTCGTCGCCCGGGCTGTAGTAGAGCCGCACCGGCATCCGCGGCGCCCAGTCGGTGCAGACGCTGTCCAGTACGGCCAGAGCGTCGGCGAACCGGCCGGTCGGGTGCAGCAGCAGCGCCTTGCCCCGCGGCGTGAGCAGGTCGTCGATCGTGGGCGGCAGGGCCATGAGCACCTCCTGCCCGGTGTGGGTGCCGTCGAAGAGATTCGGCAGCCCGGCGTACGGCGCCCGGAACACGTATCCCGGGTACGGGTAGATGTCGTGCAGCCGGTCGAAGGCGACCAGCAGATACGTGGTGTACGCGCTGGCGAGCACCGGGTGGACCTCCGGCGTGAACAGCGACGGGATGGCCGCGTTCCGGAAGTCGTAGGCGCCGCTGATCGGGCGACCGCGGCCGCCCGGAAGTACGGATCGGCCCCCGACTGCAACGCCCTGGCCAGTCCGAGGGCGGCCGAGGCGCCCTGCGAGAAGCCGGAGGCGTAGACGTCCCGGTCCAGCTGCCGCCCCTGCCGGCCGGCGAAGGCGCGCGCCGCCCGCAGCAGGTCCAGCGAGGCGGTGGTCTCCGACGGCACGTCCATCCAGGGGTGCGTCCCCGGCCCGACCCCGAGGCCGACGTAGTCGGGTGCGACCGCCGCGAATCCGGCCGACGCGAACGTCAGCGCCGGCCCGATCAGGAACACGTCGTCCGAAGTGGACGGCGCGTCCGGCTTGTAGATCTCGGTGCCGTGCCCGAACGACACCGTCCGGAGCCGCCTCCTGTCGTTGATCGGCAACGCGACCAGGCCACTGGCCGTGGTCGGCCGACCGGTCGCGTCGGTCGTCCGGTAGACGAGCCGGTAGGTACGCACCCCGTAGCGGTCCGTTCCCGGATCGAACCTGTCCGCGGTCAGCGCCGCGTCGACGTCGGCCCGGGTGGCGTACGTGTGCAGGGCGGTGACCGAGATCAGCCGGCCCGTCGTCGCCGTGGCCGGCGTGGCGGCCACCGCGAGCGAGGATGCGATGAGCGCCCCCGCGATGCTCAAACTCAACAATTTCCTCATGCTTCGACGCTAGAAATCGGGCGGCGCCAAGTCAGCCCGGCCATCCCCCGGATCCGGGGTAGTGCTGCCGTGACCGCCCGGCTCGGCAACAGGTGCGTCGTGCCGGCCGTCGATCTGTTGCCAGGCGGGATCGCGGCCGGTCAGGCCGAGCATCCGGTCCAGCGCCGGCGCGGTCGGCGGCACCGGCACCTCGGGCCCGTAGGCCTTCATCTCGCGCCCGAGCGCAGCGGTCTTCGCGACCTCGTCGTGCAGGAACTCCAGCAGCCCGGGATCCCAGCCCACATCCTGGCCGGTGGCGCGGGCCAGGTCCCACCCGTGCACCACGATCTCGCCGACGGCCATCGCCCCGATCATCCGCGCGGGGGTCTTCCGCGGCCCGCCCATCGAGGTCATGCCCTCCCAGGCCGAGGGCGCCGACCAGGCGGCGACGAGCTGGTCGATCTGGCGCTCCAGCCGCTGCCGCGGATCGCCGTCCGGCGGCGGCCGGCCGTCCGAGTTGCGGCTCGCCCGGGCGAGGCCCGGTCCCCAATGCAGCATGTGCTCGATCAGGCCGCGGACGTCGAGCCCGTCACAGGGCGTCGGCGCGCCGAACTGTTCGGCCCGGACGGCGCGGACGGCGGCCACAGTGGGCGGTGCGGCCAGGGCGATGAAGTCGTGTTCCCGCATGACCGCCGAGGCTAAACGCCCGCCGCCCGGCCGTCTTGAACGAACGCGACGCTAACCTGTGGTCATGGTCAGGGACGCGCGAGAGCTGCGCGGTGCGTGGGCCACCTTCCAAACTCACCGGTACGCCGAACCTGCGCCGGATCTCGCCCCGTTCGTGTCCGGCTACTGGTTCGCCGAGTGGGATCTGCGCGGGCAGGAGCCGTACCGGCAGAAGATCGTGCCCTATCCGAGCGTGCATCTGACGTTCCGGGAGGGCACCGCGGTCGTGCGCGGCCCGGAGCGCGGGCATGTCGTCCGCGTCCTCGAGGGCCGCGGCCGGGTCTTCGGGGTGACCTTCCGGCCCGGTTGCTTCCGGCCGTTCCTCGGCGCGCCCGTCTCGACCATCACCGGCCGCTCGCTTCCCGCCGCCGAGGTCTTCGGGCCGGGCCTCCCGGGCGGCGATGTCGGGGAGGTGTGCGGGCCGGGCCTGCCGCGGGGCGATGTCGAGCAGGTCGAGGCGTTCCTGCGGGCGACGCTGCCGGCGGTCGATCCGCTGGCCGAGCGGGCCGCGGCCGTGGTGGCCCTGGTCCGGGCCGAGCCGGGGCTCACCCGCGTCGACGCGCTCGCCGAGCGGTCCGGCCTGGGCGTGCGCCGGCTGCAGCGCCTCTTCGCCGATCATGTCGGCCTCGGCCCCAAGTGGGTGATTCGCCGCTACCGCCTGCACGAGGTGGGCCAGCGGCTGGCGGCGGGTGCGGTCGTCGACTGGGCCCGGCTCGCGGACGAGCTCGGCTACGCCGATCAGGCGCACTTCACCAGGGACTTCGCCGCGATGTTCGGCGAATCGCCGACCCGCTACGCGGAGCGCTATCCGGCGGGCGAGGGGGACCGTCGTCACTGATCGACAGGGTTACAGTTCGGAACTTTAACGGTTAAGTTCGGTAAGTGACCGATGCCGCCCCCGACCGTACCCGCCTCGAGGCCGCCAAGGTCGCCGTCGGCATCACCTTCGCCACCAACGGCCTCGCGTACGCGGGCTGGCTCGCGCGGGCGCCCGCGGTCCGCGAGGATCTCGGCCTGAGCTCGGCCGGGCTCGGCCTGCTGCTGCTCTGCATCTCCGGCGCGGCCATCGCGGCGATCCCGCTGGCCGGCCCGCTGGTGCAGCGCTTCGGCCCGTCCCGCGCGGTGCTGCTCGGCAGCATGTCCGTGGTGCTGGGGCTGCTCGGCATGGCGGGCGGCACGCTGATCGGCTCGGTGCCGCTGGCGGGCGTCGGCCTGATGCTGCTCGGCATCGGCAACAGCACCTGGGACGTGGCGATGAACGTCGAGGGCGCGGACGTCGAGCGCCGCCTGGGCCGTACGCTGATGCCCCGCTTTCATGCCGGCTTCAGCCTCGGCACCGTGCTCGGCGCCGGGGTCAGCGCGGCCGCCGCGGCGACCGGCGTAGCGGTCTCGACGCAGCTCTTCCTCACGGCGGTCCTGTCCGCGATCGTGATGATCCTGACGGTCCGCCGCTTCCTGCCGCACACCCCGACGACCGCGGAACAGCGCTCGGTCGGCCGGGTCCGGGACGCCTGGCGCGAGCCCCGGACCCTGCTGATCGGCGTGATCATGCTGGGCTTCGGCTTCACCGAGGGCGCGGCGAACGACTGGCTGGCGATCGGCCTGGTCGACGGCTACCAGGCGACCGAGACGGTCGGTGCCATCGGCTTCGGCTTCTTCGTGACGGCGATGACCCTGACCCGGCTGTTCGGCGGCCCGGCGATCGAACGCTGGGGCCGCGTGACGGTGCTGCGCGGCACCGCGGTGTCGGCGCTGCTCGGCCTGCTGCTGGCGGTCTCCGGCATCGGCGTGCCGCTGGTGCTGGTCGGCGCGCTGCTGTGGGGCGCGGGCGCCTCCCTGGGCTTCCCGATCGGGATGAGCGCGGCCGCGGACGACCCGCTCCGGGCGGCGATCCGGGTGTCGGTGGCGGGCTCCATCGGCTACGCCGCGTTCCTCGCGGGTCCGCCCCTGATCGGCGTCCTGGCCCAGCACTTCGGGGTGCTGCGGGCGCTGCTGGTCGTCCTCGTGGCGATCGGCCTCGGGCTGGCGGCCTCGGGCGCGGCCCGGCCGCTGCCGCGCGTCGGCGCCGCGGAGGCCGAGCCGGTCGCCACGCCCTGATCGGTCAGTGTCCGCCGGCCAGGAAGTCGCCGATCAGCGCCGCCAGGAGGTCGGGCTGCTCGATCACCATGGCGTGCGAGGCGTCCTCGAGCTGCAGGTAGCGCATCCGCGGATTCGCCTTCGCGCCCGCCGCGGCCTGATCGAGCAGGAAGCGCCGGTGCGCCGCGTAGAGGTCCGCGAACGGCTCCTGCTCCGGCAGGTCACGGGTCGCGAGCACGGCGAGCGTCGGCGTGGGCGTCGCGGCATAGACCGGACCCAGATCAAGATCATTCATCAGCGTACGCAGCGAGCCGGCGGTCTCGGCGGACGGCCGCATCGTCGTCTCGCCGTTCCGGTGTGCCAGGTTGCGCCGGAAGCCCTCGATCCACACCTTCTCGTTGGCGCCCATGTCGCGGGCCGCCATCTGCTGCCGCTCGACCAGATCGGGCAGCTCCTCGGCCGGGATCGTGCGCCCCATCCCGGCGTGCAGCGTGTCGAACACCGTCGTCAGCCGGGCCAGCTCGGCCGCCGCCACCGCGGGTTCGAGGTCGGGCACCTGCTCGGGCCGGCTGGGCGGCGGATTGCCGTCGAGGCTGACCACCCCGGGCGACTCGGGGTGCCGCTGCCCCCAGAGGGTGGCCAGCATCCCGCCGAGCGAGTGCCCGGCCACCGCGGGCCGGCTCAACTCCATCTGTACGGTCACCGCGGCGATGTCGCCCAGCGCGGCATCCCAGGACCAGGCGCCGTCGCCGGAACGCCCGTGCCCGCGCAGGTCCATGGTGATGACCCGGTGCCGGGGGCGCAGCGCCCGGGCCAGCGTCGTCATCATGGAGAGGTTCCCGCCGGCCCCGTGCAGCAGCAGGAGCGCGGGCTGGTCACCCCCGAAGTCCCGGACGGCGATGGGCAGCTCTCCGGCGTCAACCAGTCGATCGTTGATCACAACATCTCTCCAAGCGGTAGCGCCGACGGGATCGTCCCCCGTGGCCCCGGCCGCGCGGAGGCGGGTCGCGGCCTGACGGTTCGGTCGGCGGGTGTCGGGCGGCCGTCGCCGGCGGGCCGGCCGGCGGTGGTGGCCGGCAGTGCGGGGCGGCCGGTGGTGGTGGCCGGCAGTGCGGGGCGGCTGGTGGTGGTGGCCGGCAGTGCGGGGCGGCCGGTGGTGGTAGCCGGCATTGCGGGGCGGGCGGTGCGGATCATTCCGGCTGCCCTCGGAGGCGGTCGCGGATCGCCGACGACGGCACGCCCCCGTCCGGGTGACGGGGCAGCCGGCCGCGCCGGACCAGGTCGTGCACCCCCTGCCGGGTGATGCCGAGCATCGCGCCCGCGGTCGCGTAGGAGACCGATTCGGCCGCCGGGTGGCCGACCCGGCGGGCGACCACCGCGCCGAGGGGGGTCCGCCACCACTGCACCGGCGGGTCGAAGGCCCGGTCGTCCGGATAGAGCGTGGCGATCAGCCGGACCGCCGCGCCGACCGCCGTGGCGTCATCGCCGTCGCGCATCTGGTCGGCCCACCTGGCGGCGCGGATCCGGACCAGCCGGCGCAGCGCCTCGACCGCGTCGTCGCCCTCCAGCAGGACCTCGAGCGGGTCCAGCAGGCGGATGTCGAGCAGCCGGACGATCTGCTCGACAAGGAGGCTCTTCGACGGCACCGGATCATCGTCGCGCTACTTGACGCCGACTGTCAAGTCGCTAGGCTCCGGTCGTGGATCAGCCGGCGCCGCGCGCTCTCACCGAGCCGCATCCGAGTCGTCTCGCCCTCGATCACCCACGTCGGGCCGAGATCCTCGCCGCACACGCCGCCGCGCTCGCCGCGGGTCAGGCCGGCTACCTCGATCCGGACACCGGGCTGTTTGTGCTCACCGCCGGATTCCTGGCCGGGCGCGGCACCTGCTGCGGCCGAGGCTGTCGTCACTGTCCGTACCTCGATGGTGTCTGAGGCGGACTTTCGCCGCCGCCCCCGGGCAAAGTACGGTGTGCCCGAATTATCTGGAGGATCTCGTGGGTTCGCGTCTCTTCGCCCTCGGCGCCGCTGTGGCGCTGCTCGCCCTTGCGGGCTGCACGGAAAACCGGGGCGAGGATGCGGGCACCCTGCCTCCCCTGCAGATCGTGCAGCAACCCGCGGCCTCGGCCGGCGGGGCCTGCATCCTCTGGGACTACGCGTTCATCGAGGAGAAGATCGGCGTGAAGTTCAGCGTCGCGGCCGCCGACCAGGTCGACGACGCCTCCACCTGCGTGGTGCAGACGGAGCGCGACGAGTGGCCCTATCTCGCCCTCTGCGTGGTCGAGAGCACCAAGGCCGACGCCGCCCTGTTCACCGAGGAACTCACCCCGAAGAAGGCCACGAAGCTCAAGGGCCTCGGCAAGGCCGGCTACCGCCTGGTCACCAAGGCGACCGACGGACACGGCCCGACGGTGGAGATCGGCTGGCTCAGCGAGGCCGCCCAGTTGCAGACGCTGCGCTTCACCTTCGCCGAGGACGCCGCCGGAGCCGACGTCACCAAGATGTCGCCGAAGCTCCTCGCCCTCGCCAAGGCCATGGACACCACCGAGGGATGACCCCCGGCGGGGCCGGCCGACGCCGACCCCTCGCCGGATCAGCGGACGTCGTCTCTGGGGAGTCACCGGGCGTCGCCACTGCGAGAGTCACCGTGCGTCGCCTCAGTTGTGTCGCCTCAGATGGTGTCGCCTCAGTTGCGTTGCCTCAGCGGGCGTTGCCTCGGCGGGCGTTGCCTCAGCGGGCGTCGCCTCAGCGGGCGTCGACGAACACCCGCGACGCGACCTCGCGTGGTAGCCGGATCTTGTCGCCGGAGCGGTCGATCGTCACGCCGTCGCGCTCCTGCGCCACGGTGACGGTCGCGCCCGGGTCGATGCCCGCCGCATGCAACTGCCGCAGCACGCCCGCGTTGGTCTGCACGCTCTCGCAGATTCGTCGCACGACGACACTGCCGGTCAGGCCGGGGAACGCGAGGTTGCGCTCACCCGAATTGATCACAGTGGAGCTGCTGTTGGCCGGCGCCTCGGCAGCGGTCAGGCCCAGCACCTCGAGCCCGGGAATCGGGTTGCCGTAAGGCGACCGGGTCGGCCTGTTGAGTAGCTCGTAGACCTTGCGCTCGACCGAGTCGCTCATCACGTGCTCCCACCGGCAGGCCTCCTCGTGCGCCTCCTCGTAGGGCATGCCGATGACGTTGACCAGCAGCAACTCGGCGAGCCGGTGCTTACGCATGACCGCGACGGCGGCCACCCGGCCCTCCTCGGTGAGCAGCAGGTGCCGGTCGTTCTCGACCGTGAGCAATCCGTCGCGCTCCATCCGGGCGACGGTCTGGCTGACGGTGGGGCCGCTCTGGTGCAGTCGTTCGGCGATGCGCGCGCGCAGGGGCGGAACGCCCTCTTCCTCGAGCTCGAGGATCGTGCGCAGGTACATCTCTGTGGTGTCGACGAGATCATTCACAATGCGGCCCTCCCAGCAGCGATATTACCTCGCAGCCGGGGGTTGACTTCATGCCGACGAGGTGGGTCAAGTGACCCTACCGGACCGGGATCGCCGACGTCCGGTAGGTGTAACGGCAGGGATGGTTACCGGCCGAAAATGTCGGCCCGCCATGGCAGCATGACCGTCATGGCGGAGTCGACGGCGGTGGTGTGGGACGAGTCCCTGCTCTCCTACGACATGGGCGATCACCCGATGAATCCGGTGCGTGTCGAGCTCACCATGGCGCTCGCCCGCGAGCTCGGCGTTCTCGACCGGCCCGGGGTGCGCCTGGTGGTGCCGGAGCCGGCCGACGACGCGGCGCTGACCCGCATTCACCGGCCCGACTACGTGCGGGCGGTCCGGCTCGCACCCGACGATCCGTTCTTCCGCGGCTGGGGCCTCAACACCGATGACAACCCGGTCTTCGAGGGAATGCACGAGGCCGGCGCCCGGATCTGCGGCGCCACCCTGGCGGCCGCCGAGGCGGTCTGGAGCGGCGCGGCCACCCGCGCCGTCAACGTCTCGGGTGGGCTGCATCACGCGATGGCGGCCCGCGCCTCCGGCTTCTGCGTCTACAACGACCCGGCGGTCGCGATCGCGCGCCTGCTCGACCTGGGCGCGCAGCGGGTGGCTTATGTCGATATCGACGTGCACCACGGCGACGGCGTGCAGGCCGCGTTCTACGACGATGCCCGGGTGCTGACCGTCAGCCTGCACGAGTCTCCGCTCGCGCTGTTTCCCGGCACGGGTTTCCCCGATGAGTCCGGCGGCGCCGGCGCCGAGGGCACCTCGGTCAATGTCGCGCTGCCGCCCGGCACCGACGACTCGGGCTGGCTGCGCGCGTTCCACGCGATCGTGCCGTCGGTGCTCCGGGCCTTCTCGCCGCAGATCCTCGTCGCCCAGTGCGGCGCCGACGCCCATCGCCTCGACCCCCTCGCCGACCTGTCCCTCTCCGTCGACGGCCAGCGCGCCGCCTACATCGCCCTGCGCGGGCTCGCCGACGAGCTCTGCGACGGCCGCTGGGTGGCGACCGGTGGCGGCGGTTATGCGCTGGTCGAGGTCGTGCCCCGGGCCTGGACGCACCTGCTGGCGGTGGCCACGGGCGAGCCGCTCGATCCCGGCACGCCGACGCCGCCCGCCTGGCGCAGGCTCGCCGCCGCCCGCCGTCCCGGCGCCGACATCCCGGCCACCCTCACCGACGGCGTCGAGCCGTCGGTGCGGCGCTGGGAGCCGGGCACCACGCCGGACCCGATCGACAAGGCCATCCTGGCGACCCGGATGGCGGTCTTCCCGCTGCACGGGCTGGACCCGCACGACGCCCGGGACTGAGAGGGGACCGCGGTGACCAGAGAGGCCGACGTGCTGCTCTCCGACGGCAGCGCCGTGCACCTGCGCCCGATCCACCCCGACGACGCACCGGCCATCGTGGAGCTCCACTCCCGGATGAGCGACCGCACCCGCTACCTGCGCTACTTCTCGCCCTACCCGCGCATTCCGGAGCGCGACCTCGCCCGCTTCGTCAACGTCGACCACCACGACCGCGAGGCCTTCGTCATCGTCAGCGGCCCGCGCATCATGGGTGTCGGCCGCTACGAGCGGCTCGGCCCGGATTCCCCCGAGGCCGAGGTCGCCTTCGTCGTCGAGGACGCGCACCAGGGCCGCGGCATCGGTTCGGTGCTGCTCGAGCACCTCGCCGACGCGGCACGCGAGTGCGGCATCGTCCGCTTCGTCGCCGAGGTCCTGCCGCAAAACAGCGGGATGCTCCGCGTCTTCAGCGACTTCGGCTACCAGGTCCAGCGCAGATACGCCGACGGCGTCGTGCACCTCGAGTTCCCGATCGCACCGACGGAGAAGTCCCGCGAGGTGCAGGAGAGCCGCGAGCACCGGACCGAGGCGAAATCCATCTCCCGCCTGCTGCACCCGCGCGCCGTCGCCGTCTACGGCGCCAGTGCCAGCGGCCAGGGCATCGGCGCGGCGATGCTGGGCCACCTGCGCGACGGCGGCTACACCGGCGACATCGTCCCGGTGCACCGCAGCGCGGAACGGGTGGCCGGGCTGACCGCCCACCGCTCCGCGACCACCGCCGGCGCCCCGGTCGATCTGGCGATCATCGCGGTGCCGCCGGAGGGCGTCGACGAGGCGGTGGCCGACGCGGCCGCGGCCGGCGCGGGCGGCCTGGTCGTCGTCTCCGCCGGCTTCGCCGAGGCGGGATCGGCGGGCGCGGCCGCGCAGCGCGCGCTGATCGAGGCGGCGCACTCGGCGGGCCTGCGCGTGGTCGGCCCGAACTGCCTGGGAATCGCCAACACCGACCCGTCCGTGCGGCTCAACGCCACGCTCGCGCCGAGGCTGCCGGCGGCGGGCCGGGTGGGCTTCTTCAGCCAGTCCGGTGCGCTCGGCGTCGCCCTGCTGGCCGAGGCGGACCGGCGCGGCCTCGGCCTGTCCAGCTTCGTGTCGGCGGGCAACCGCGCGGACGTCTCGGGCAACGACCTCCTGCAATATTGGCAGGACGACCCGGGCACCGACGCGGTCCTGCTCTACCTGGAGACGTTCGGAAACCCGCGCAAGTTCGCCCGGCTCGCCCGCCGGATGAGCCGCGTCAAGCCCGTCGTCGCGGTCGCCTCGGCAAGCCGCCCGGCGGGGCTCGCCGGCGACCTGCCCGGCCCCGACACCAGGGCGGTGACGGCCCTGTTCGCCCGCTCCGGCGTCATCCGCGTCGACACCGTGGCCGAGCTCTTCGACGTGGGTGTCCTCCTGGCTCACCAGCCGCTGCCCGCCGGCCGGCGGGTGGCGATAGTCGGCAACTCGTCGGCGCTGTCCGGCCTGGCCGTGGCCGCCTGCCGGGCCACCGGCCTGACCATCGCCGACGGCTACCCGCGCGACATCAGCCCCCAGGCGGGCGCGCACGACTTCGCCGACGCCCTGGCCGACGCCGCAGTCGACGACCGGGTCGACGCCCTGGTCGTGGTCTTCGCCCCGCCGCTGCCCGGCCAGCTCCCCGACGAGGACGCCGACTTCGCCGCGGCGCTGGGCAGCGTGGCGCTGGCGGGGGAGAAACCGACCGTGGCGACCTTCCTGCTGGGCCGGCTGCCGCCGCGGGTCCCGGCCTACCCGTCGGTGGAGGAGGCGGTCCGGGCCCTGGCCCGAGTCGCCGGCTACGCCGACTGGCTGCGCCACCCGCCGGGCGTGCTCCCGCCTCTGTCCGGAGTGGACCCGTCGGCACCCGAGCTCGAGGCCCCACCGTCCGAATTGCTCGCCGCATACGGCATCCGAGTCCAGCCGTCCACCGCCGTAGCCTCCCTCGACCAGGCGCTGGCCGCCGCCGCCGATCTCGGCTATCCCGTGGCCCTGAAGGCGGCCGGGGGAGCCCTGCGGCACCGCCTCGACCTCGGCGCGGTCCGCCTGGCCCTCGCCGACCCCGACGACCTCCGCGCCGCCCACCAGGAGCTCGAGGCGGCCTTCGGCCCGCACCTGCTGGTCCAGTCGATGGTCCCGGCGGGCGTGGCCTGCACCATCGAGGTCGTCGAGGACCCTGCCTTCGGCCCGGTGATCGGCTTCGGCCTGAGCGGCGTAGCCAGCGAACTACTGGGCGACCTCGCCTGGCGCGCGGCCCCCCTCACCGACCGCGCCGCCGCGGCCCTGGTCGACGAGCCCCGTGCCGCGCCACTGCTGCACGGCTACCGCGGCGCCGACCCGGTCGACCGCGAAGCCCTGATCGACCTCCTGCTCCGCGTGGGCCGCCTCGCTGACGAACACCCCCGCGTCCGCGCCCTGTCCCTCAACCCGGTCCTGGCCCGCCCCGACGGCATCACGGTCCTGCACGCCTCGGTCGAGATCGGCGAGGCCGGCACCCGCCCAGACTCCGGCCCCCGCCGCCTACACAGCACCTGAGCCCGGCTCTCGCGGGTGGCTTGGCTCTCGCGGGTGGGACTCGTCGGCGACGGGGTGGTCTTCCCGCGAGTCATCGACGGGATGTTGAGACCAGTGGGCGTGGCGCGGATGGAAGAACTGGTCAGGCTGCGGGTTGACCGCCCGTGGTCGTGTCCAGCAGGTGCAGGGCTAGGCGGTTTGCCGCGGCGAGGACTGCTAGCAGCACTGCGAGGACGGGGTGGCCGGTCACCACGAGTGCGATCGTGGCCCCGCCGAAGACCACCCACTCGGGCACGAGTCGCAGCGGGTCGGGGATCGGCTTGCGGGCCTTCGGCGCCACCCACTGTCCCCATATGACGGCGGCGGCGAGCGGCAGCGCGATTGCGAGCAGCAGCCGCACCCAGTACTGCCCCGGCGCCTGCCAGCCGCCGTAGGCCAAGGCGGCGAGCGCGCACAACTCGAGGACGAACCGCAGCAGCAGGTTGGCGGCTCTCATCTCGCCTCCCGGCGCTGATCCCGTCGGCGATCGCACCGGGCCGGGCGAAGGCCGGTCCGCGACGCGCGCCGGTGGTCCCGCCGGGCGGTGACCCGGCGCCACCGGCAAATCTTGGCTCAGCCGCCGCCGAACCGGCAAGTGCGAGCCGGCAAGAGCGAACCGTGGGCGAGTAGGGCAAAGTCCGAGCCGGTGGCGAGCGAGTCGGCGGGGTGCGAGCCGGCCACGGTGACTGGCAGGTGCGAGCCGGCCACGGTGACTGGCAGGTGCGAGTCGGGTAGGTGCGAGCCGGCCACGGTGACTGGCAGGTGCGAGTCGGGTAGGTGCGAGCTGGCCACAGTGACTGGCAGAAGCGAGCCGCGATGGTGCGAGCCGCGATGAGCTGAGCTGGGCTGGGGTGAGCCGGGTTGGGGCGGGCCAGCGAGTGATCGAGTGCGAATCGGCGAGGGTGCGTCGGCAGAAAGAAGCGGCGAGGGGGGACTGGCCGGAGTGGAGCGGTGTCGCGCAGCCGGTCAGGCAGTGCAGCGTCGCTCCGGGACATGGCGAAGGCCGGTCGCGATGCGACCGGCCTTTCCGAACGGGTGAAACGTCAGCTGGCGTATGCCTCCAGGCGGGATGCCCGCTGCGGGTCGCGAAGCTTGGACATCGTCACCTTCTCGATCTGGCGGATCCGCTCGCGGCTCAGGCCGAACTCCCGGCCGACCTCGTCCAGGGTGCGCTGGCGGCCGTCGTCCAGGCCGAAGCGGAGCCGGATCACCGCGGACTCGCGCTCCGAGAGCGTGGCGAGCACGATCTCGACCTCGCTGCGCAGCTCGCCGCGGCCGACGCTGTCGCCGGGCTCGCCGCGCGGGTCGACCGCCGCGACGAAGTCGCCGAGGGCGCTTTCGCCGTCCTCGCCGACGGCCTGGTCCAGGCTGACCGGCTCGCGGTCGTAGGAGATGAGCTCGATGACCTGGAACTCCGGCACGCTCATGGCCTTGGCGATCTCGGCGACGCTCGGCTCGCGGCCCAGCGTGGCGGCGAGGTCCCGGCGGGCCCGGACCATGCGGTTGACCTGCTCGACCATGTGCACCGGGATGCGGATGGTGCGGGCCTGGTCGGCCATGGCGCGGGTGATGGCCTGGCGGATCCACCAGGTGGCGTAGGTGGAGAACTTGTAGCCCTTGGTGTAGTCGAACTTCTCGACCGCGCGGATCAGGCCCAGGTTGCCCTCCTGGATCAGGTCCAGGAACGCCATGCCGCGGCCGGTGTAGCGCTTCGCGATGCTGACCACGAGCCGCAGGTTGGCCTCGAGCAGGTGGTTCTTCGCGGCCCGGCCCTCGGCGATGAGGATCTGCAGCAGCGGCGCCAGGTCGTCGCCGGCCTCGGAGAGCTTCTCCTGTGCGTAGAGGCCGGCCTCGATCCGCTTGGAGAGAGTCACCTCCTCGACCGCGGTGAGCAGACGCGTGCGGCCGATGCCGTTCAAGTACGCCCGGACGAGGTCCGCGGATACACCGCGCTCGTCGGTCGCGTCCAAGTCCGCCAAGGGCTCGACACCGTCAGTCATGATGTTCTCGGCAGCAACCGCCGCCGTGGACTCCGTCGCCTTCATCTGCAGGACCACCTTTCAGTCCCCTCCCCGCGTTCACCGAGTCGTGCATTCCCAGCCGCATTCGTGCCGGTGATCACTAGCTTGGCGGCAGGCGCGTTAAGCGGAGGTGAGGCAAGCGTCCAGGTGGCATGAATCGGGGAGAACCCTGAGGTCGTGAACCCGACAGGGTGCCCGGATTGATGGGACATTTGCCGAAGCAGACGTAATTCCGAATGCGTTGTCGGGGGCCGATAATCTGCGGCAGGAACACATCTAGGAGGAAACTTCGTGGTCTTCAAGCGCATGATGCAGGCGATGGGCGTCGGTGGCCCGTCCGTGGAAACAGTGCTTGCCAACCCCAACTGCCGTCCCGGGGGGTTCCTCGAGGGCCAGGTGCACGTCATGGGCGGCGACCACGCCGTCGACATCGAATATGTCGCGCTCGGGCTGATGACGCGGGTCGAGGTCGAGAGCGGTGACAGTGAGTACAACACCGACCAGGAGTTCCAGCGGCAGCGGCTGACCGGCTCCTTCAAGCTGGACGCCGGGGCCCGTCACGACGTGCCGTTCCGCTTCGACGTGCCGTGGGAGACCCCCATCACCGAGGTGTACGGGCAGCACCTGCACGGCATGACGATGGGCCTGCGTACCGAGCTCGAGGTGGCCCGGGCGGTCGACAAGAGCGACCTGGACGCGGTGGCCGTGCACCCGCTGCCGGCCCAGGAGCGGATCCTGGACGCGTTCCTGCGCCTCGGTTTCCGCTTCAGCCGGGCCGATGTGGAGCGGGGCCGGGTCTACGGCGTGCAGCAGACGCTGCCGTTCTACCAGGAGATCGAGTTCCACCCGTCGGCGCATTACGCGAGCGGCATCAACCAGCTCGAGGTCACGTTCATCCCGACGCCGCACAACCTGCAGGTGGTGCTGGAGATCGACAAGCGCGGCGGCCTCTTCACCGAGGGCCACGACGCGTTCGGCCGCTTCGACGTGGATTACCACACCGTCGACCAGGTGGACTGGACCGCGCAGCTCAACGGCTGGCTGCAGCAGTCCGCGCAGCGCCGCGGCTTCTTCTAGGAGGCGTCCTGCCGACGATGGCGGCAGGACACCACTAGGTCTCCAACCAGACGGTTCGCGGGCCCACGTTCACGCTTTCCACGAGCATGTGTGCCCGGAACCGGCCGGTCTCCACCGTCGCGCCGCGTGACCGCAGCGCCTCGACGAAGGCCGTGACCAGCGGCTCGGCGACCTCGGCCGGCGCGGCCGCCGACCAGGTGGGCCGGCGGCCCTTGCGGGCGTCGCCGTAGAGGGTGAACTGGCTGACCACGAGCAGCGGCGCGCCGGTCTCGGCGGCGGAGGCGTCCCCGTCGAGGATGCGCATCTCGTGGACCTTGCGGGCCAGGTTCGCGGCGATCGCGGCGGTGTCGTCGTGGGTGACGCCGACCAGCACCAGCAGCCCGTCCTCGATCTTGCCGACGACCTCGTCGTCAACGGTCACGCTCGCCCGGCTGACGGTCTGGATCAGCGCGCGCACGCGAGCACCCTCTCCGCGGCGGCGTCGAGCGGTTCGGTGCCGGACAGCTGCCGGTCCCGGAAGCGGACCACCTCGTCGAGCAGGCGGGCGGGCTCGCCGGGCGCCGCCGCCAGGAACGAGGCGAGCATCGCCTCGGCCGCGGCGGACCAATCGTGCCGCTCGTCGACGGCGACCTGGGCCAGGATCAGCGCGGTGAGGCCGGTGTCCAGGTCCGGATCGCCGGGCCGGGCGTTGCACCAGTCGATCACCATCGGGCCCCGGGACGTCATGAGCACGTTCTCCGGGTGCAGGTCGAGGTGCAGGATGCGGCTGCCGGGGGCCGCGCCGGGCCAGGGCGGCAGCTCGTGCAGCCGGCGCAGCAGCCCGGCCAGGTGCGCGGCGCCGTCGTCGATGCTCAGCGTGCCCCGTGCGCAGGCCTGCGCCATGGTGAGGCCGTCGAGGCGTTCCATGATCATGTCGCCGCCGGCCGCCTCGTAAACTGCGGGTACCGGGTAGCCGAGGCCGCCGACGTGGCGCATCGCCGCGACCTCGTCGGTCACGTCGGCCTCGCGCCGGTAGCGGCGCAGCACGCGCCGCTCGTCGAGCGCATACACATCGGCCTCGCGGCCGGAGGCGAGCGGTGGGCCGGTCACCCGCCGACGATATCGGAACCGCCGGGCCACACCGCCGCCCGAGCGAAGCCGCCGCCGGGACCGCCGGGCGCCCGGACTGCTGGAGCCGCCCGGGACTGCCGGGGCCGCCCGGGACCGCCGGGACCGCCAGGGCCGTGGGCGTGGAGGTCACCACGGCCTGACCATGCCCTCGAACATGAGGACCAGAGGCCTGGCGTCGCCGTGCAGCGCGGCGGCCGACGCCGCGTCGTTCTCCGTCGCGTTGAGCTCGCTCCAGGCGATCCGCCGGCCGGCGTCCCGGGCCAGCTGCCCGAGGAAGGCGCGCTGAGTCCGGCCGTTGCCCTCGCGAAACGGATGGATCGCGTTGATCTCGCCGTAGTAATGCGCCAGCCGGGCGACGAAGGCCGCCCGGGTCAGCCCGGCGAGCCTGCCCTCCGCGGCGAGAGCGGCGAAGACGCCGGCGGCTTGCGACTCGATGAAGGGCCACCGGCAGAACACGTCCCGCGGAGTCCGGGCGATGTCGACCGTCCGGATCCGACCGGCCCAGGCGTAGACGGCTCCGAAGATCTGCCGGTGGAATCGCCGCAGGTGGTCGAGGTCGTAGGCGCCGGGCAGCGGATGGACCGAGAGGTGCAGCAGGGCGGCGAGGGTCAGGTCCGCCTCAGCCTGGCTGAGCGCCGCCGCGGAGGTGATGCCGAGCTTGTTGACGAGGACGCCGTCGACGACGTAGGGGTCCTCGCCGATCACGCGCGGTGGTATGCCAGCAGCATGGCCTCCATCTGGCCCGCGGTGATGCGGCCCTGTGCGAACAGGCCGGCCAGCTCGGTCGCCACCGAGGATGGCTGCAGCCCCTCGGCTCGCAAGGATCCGACCGCGTCGTCGACCGCCCGCTCGCGCTCGCCGCAGAGCTCGTCGTAGACCCGGACCGGCAGCAGCACGCCGACCGCCTTGCGGTGCGCGCCGAGGAACACCGAATCGGCGGAGCCTCGGCTGAACCCGGCCAGCAGGTCGGGTAGCTGCTTGCGCGCCTCCGCGACGCCGAGCACATCCTGACGTGTCATGCCCTCAATGGTACAAGAACATGTACAACTTTATCGGCCCGGCGACGGGCGAGCACCACTTCCCCGGGCCGGGTAGCAAGATGGGCGCATGACGTTCTCGTTGCCCATCGACGCCGAGGCCAACGCACTGCTCGACCGCGACCCGCTGGCGGTGCTGATCGGCCTGACCCTCGATCAGCAGATCACCATGGAGAAGGCGTTCACCTCGCCGTACGTGCTCGCGCAGCGTCTCGGGCACGACCCGACGGCGGCGGAGCTCGCCGGCTTCGACCTCGACGAGCTGATCGCGATCTTCGCGAAGCCGCCGGCGCTGCATCGCTTCCCGAAGGCCATGGCCGCGCGCGTGCAGGACGTCTGCCGGGTGCTGGTCGACCGGTACGACGGGGACGCGGCCGCCCTCTGGCGGGACGTGCCGACCGGGGCCGAGCTGTACAAGCGGATCTTCGCGCTGCCGGGCTTCGGCAAGCAGAAGGCCCAGATCTTCGTCGCGCTGCTCGGCAAGCAGTACGGCGTGCAGCCTCCCGGCTGGCGCGCGGCCGCCGGCGGCTACGGCGAGGAGGACTCGTACCGGTCGGTCGCGGACATCGTCGACGACGATTCCCTGGCCCGGGTCCGGGCGAACAAGAAGCAGATGAAGGCCGAGGCGAGGGCGGCGAAGGCCTGACCTGTGGTCAGGAGGCGGACGCGGCGGCCAGCATCTCGATCAGCTCCGCCGGCGGCAGCGGCCGGGCGAAGAGGTAGCCCTGGCCGATGCCGCAGCCCAGCGTCTGCAGCTCCGCCGCCTGCGCGGTCGTCTCGATGCCCTCGGCGACGGTCGTCAGGTGCAGGACCTGGCTGAGCCGCAACACCGCCTCGGTGATGCCCGAGCCCTCCGGCGTGCCGTTCAGCTCGGCCACGAAGCTGCGGTCGATCTTGAGGATGTCCACCGGCAGCCGGGTCAGGTAGTGCAGCGACGAGTAGCCGGTGCCGAAGTCGTCGATGGCCACCCGGATGCCGTGCCCGCGGAACTCGCTCAGCATCGCGATGCCCGTGCTCTCGTCGACGAGCGCCGACTCGGTGATCTCCAGGACCAGCCGCTCCGGCGCCAGCCCGGTGCGCGCCAGCACGTCGAGCACGTCCCGTACGAGCATCGGCTCCTGCAGCTGCCGGGGCGACAGGTTGACACTGACGTAGAGGCCGTCCCAGTTCGCGACCTGGCGGCACGCCGTCTCGAGCACGAACAGGCCGATCCTCGCGATCGTGCCGCTGCGCTCGGCGATCGGGATGAACTGCGCCGGCGGCACCTGGCCCAGCCGTGGGTGATTCCAGCGGACCAGCGCCTCGACGCCGACCGGGCGGCTGCCGGCGAGGTCGACCAGCGGCTGGTAGAGCAGGTGCAGCTCGCCGCGGTCGAGCGCGCCGGCCAGGTCTTCGGCGAGCTGGGCGTCCGCGGCGCGCCGGTCGACCATCGACGGGTCGTACAGCTGAACGCCGTGGGTGCCGAGGTGCTTGGCCTGGTACATGGCGACGTCGGCGCGGCGCAGCAGCTCCTTCGGGATGTCGCCGTCCCGCCCGGTGGCCACGCCGACGCTGGCCCGCACGGCGACGGTGTCGTCGCCGAGCCGCAGCGGCACGGCGGCGGCCGTCGCGAGGATGCGCTGCGCGGCCGCGACCGCGTCCCGCGCCTCGGCCACGTCGGTGACCAGGACCACGAACTCGTCCCCGCCGATCCGGGCGGCCACGTCCCCGGTACGCAGACCGCCGAGCAGAATCCGCGCGAACGCGGCCAGCATCGCGTCGCCGGCCGCGTGCCCGTACGCGTCGTTGACCAGCTTGAAGTCGTCCAGGTCGATGAGCAGCAGCGCGATGTCCGCGCGTTCGCTCACCACCTCGGCGAGCGCGGCGTCCAGCCCGGCGCGGTTGGCCAGGCCGGTCAGCGAGTCGTGCAGGGCCAGCCGTTCGAGTTCGAGCTCGCGCTCGCGCAGCCGCGTCTCGACCTCCTGGCGGCGCACGATGTCGCCGCGCAGCGCGGCGGTCGCGGCGTCGACCTTGCTCATCGCCCGGTTGCGGGCACCGGCGAGCAGGGCGATCAGCAGGGTGAGCAGCAGGGTGATCGTCATCGCCACCGCCAGCGTGTCCGCGACGAGCCCCCGGTCGGTCTCCTTCAGCAGCTGCTGGGTCGGCCGCACCGAGAGCTCCCAGGTGCGCAGCCCGGCGTAGACGTGGACGACCCGGTCGAGCGCCGTGGGGCGGTGGCCGGTCGCCGGGCCGGTGGCGCCGGCGATGGCCTGCCCGGCACTGGCGGCGGGATCGTCGAGGTCGGCGGTCACGGCGCCGTGCGCATGGGTACGCAGCGTCTCCGCGAGCAGGTCGCGGCCGTGCACGCCCAGCGTGAGCCAGCCCCGGGTGCCGCCGCCGATGTGCTGGATCGGCACCGCGAACAGGAACGAGAGCTGCCGTTGCGCCGAGGGCAGCGAACGGTCCTCGAGCAGCACGTGCGGCCGGCTGACCGCGAAGCCGTTCACGAGCGTGGATTCCCGCATGGTCTCGATGGCCTCGGCGCTCATGGACAGGTCCGTCCCGGCCTCGACGGGTACGCCGTTGAAGGGACGGGTGATGACCGTGAAGGCGTGCCGGATCCCGGTCCCGGCCGGCCGCAGCGTGAGGCCGCGCTCGCCGAGCCCGCGCCAGTACTTCTGCACGTCGGCGATCCCGCTGTCGGGCGCGGCGACGACGAAACCGAGCGTGGTGGCTCCGGGCAGGCCGCGGTGACTGACCTTGTCGGTGATCCAGTCGAAGTCGTCGGCGGTCAGGTCGGTTTGTGCGCCCAGCGAGACGGACAGGTCGGTGAGCGTGTCGCCGTACCGTTGGACCTCGGTCATGATCGCCCGGGAGATGTCGCTGGTGTAGCGGTCCATGAGCTGGGCCGCGTCGCGCCGCTCGGCGTCGCCGGCGCTGCGCGCGGCGGCCCACGAGCCGGCGCAGCCGAGGACGGCGACCACGACGACCAGGGCGACGCCCGACAGGCGTCGCCGGTTCGACCTCAGCAGCCTCGCCCGCACGGGCTTGATGATCGGTAACCCGGCCCGCTTCTGTAGGTGTTCCGGTTCGCCGGTGTCGGGCCTGCGGTGGTCGTGACGCCGGCCGCAGTGCGAGGATGGGCGGGTCGATCGGAGGCACGGGTGAAGAAGCAGCCGGAGCGGCCGGTGTTGATCACCGACGCCGCCCGCAGCCAGAGCGATCAGCTGCGCAGCCGCCAGATCCGCTACGTGACCATGATGAGCATGCGCGCCGTCTGCCTGATCCTGGGCGCGATCCTGATCAGCGTGAAGCCGCCGCTGCTGCCGCTCTGGCTGATCCTCTGCGCGGCCGGCATGGTCTTCCTGCCCTGGGCGGCGGTGCTGATCGCCAACGACCGCCCGCCCAAGAGCAGGAAGAACCCGGCGGTGGCCCCCACGGCCAACCCGCAGCGGGTCCTCCCCGCGGAGTCGGCCGAGGAGACCGGACACCGCACCATCGACGTCGAGCCTTAGGACGCTGGGCGTCCGCCGAGGGTCTGCACGGCCAGGGCGCCGAGTTCGGTGCCGGCGGTGAGCGCGGCGTCCGGGCCGGCGCCGGAACACCACGCGGTGAGCAGGCCGGCCGCGAAGGCGTCACCGGCCCCGGTCGGATCGAGCGCCGGTACGGGCGCGGCCGCGATCGAGCGCATCGTCCCGTCCGGGGTGCCCCAGACGGCACCGTCCGGGCCGAGCTTGATCACCACGTTGCCCGCGTACGCGGTCAGGTGTGCCGCCTGCTGCCGCGGGCTTCCGGCGCCCACGAGCACCTCCGCCTCGTCGGAGTTGCACAGCAGCACGTCGGTGCCGCGTACGAGATCGAGGAAGGCCTCGGCGCCCAGCCGCCGCAGCGGGTCCGCGGAGGCCACGTCGACGCTGGTGGTCAGGCCGCGCTCGGCGGCCGCGGTCAGCGCGGCGACGCCGGCGGCCCGCGAGCCCGCGTGCAGCAGCGGATAGCCGGAGAGGTGCAGGTGGGTGGCGCCCGGGGCGGCCTTGACCGCCGCCGCGACGTCCGCCGGGCTCAGCAGCAGCGCCGCGCCCCGGTCGGTGATCATCGTGCGCTCGTGTGCCGAGCTCAGCACGACGACGCTGCCGGTCACCGCGCCGGGGTGCGCGCGCACCGTGCAGCGGACCCCGAGCGCGATCAGTTCGGCGATCCGCTCCCGGCCGGCGTGGTCGCCGCCGACGGCGGCGACCAGCGTCACACCGGAACCGGCCCGGGCGAGCCAGGCGGCGGTGTTGGCCGCCTGCCCGCCTCCGCCGACGGTGATCCGCGCCGAGGTGTCCGAGCCGACGGCGATGTTGCCGGCGTGGGTCACGAGCACGTCGGTGACCAGGTCGCCGACGACCAGGACGGTCATCCGGGCAGCGCGAAGCCGAGGGCGGCGGGCGCCGGCGTCGCGGCCACCGCGATCCGGGCGGCCAGCGCCGCGTTGCGCAGGATGATCCGGACGTTGACCTCCAGGCTCCGGCCGTGCGTGCTGCCGTGGAAGTGCGCCAGCAGGAACGGCGTGACGGCCTTGCCGGTGATGCCGTCGCGGGCGAGCAGCTCGAGGCCCTCGGCGAGGGTGCGGTCGTGCACCTCCGGGTCGAGTTGCTCGTCGGCGGGCAGCGGGTTGCCGAGCACCAGCGCGCCGGCGCCGACCTCCTGGTCCGCGCGGGCGGCCATCACGTCGGCGACCTGGCTTGGCGTGTCCAGCTTCCAGTCGACGTCGAAGCCGCCGTCGGTGACGAAGAAGCCCGGGAAGCGGTAGGTGCCGTAGCCCGCGACGGAGACGCCGAGGGTTTCCAGCCGCTCCAGCGTCGCGCCGACGTCGAGGATCGACTTGACCCCGGCACAGACCACGACGATCGGGGTACGCGCCAGCGTGGTCAGGTCGTTCGACTCGTCGAAGGTCGCGTTGGCCTCGCGGTGCACGCCGCCGAGGCCGCCGGTGGCGAAGACGCCGATGCCGGCCGCCGCCGCGATCGCGCTGGTGGCGGCGACGGTGGTCGCGCCGTCGACGCCGGTGGCCGCCGCGACGGCGAGATCACGGACGGAGAGCTTTGCCACACCGTCGGCGCCGGCGAGCTGCTCGATCTGCGGGTCCTCGAGGCCCACGATCAGTTCGCCGCCGATCATCCCGATCGTGGCGGGAACGGCGCCGTTGTCGCGTACGGTCTGCTCGATCTCGCGGGCCACCCGCAGGTTGTCGGGCCGGGGCAGGCCGTGCGAGACGATCGTGCTCTCCAGCGCCACCACCGGACGGCCGTCGCGGCGCGCCCGGGTCACGTGGTCGCCGTAACGGATGGCGAAGCGGCCCATCTGCCGCGTGGAATCGGTCACGATGGCAACGGTACGGTGCCGTGCTGATCCGTTGTCGTTGGACCGACCAGGCGTGAGGTGTCAGACTTGTGGGTTGGAGCTTCTTCCGCGCTGACCGGGGGGCACGCGGGTCGACCCCAGCTTTGTTGGGCACAGTCTTGAGACTCATGAAGGGCAGATGCCGTGAGCACGCAGATTCTGGAGCGTCCGGAGACCAAGGACGCCGACACCGGTCCCGAGATGTTCCACTACGTGCGCAAGGAGAAGATCGCCGAGAGTGCCGTTATGGGCACCTTCGTGATCGCTCTGTGCGGGGAGAAGTTTCCCGTGACCAAGTCGCCGAAGCCGGGCTCGCCGGTATGCCCGCAGTGCAAGGAGATCTACGAGTCGATGAAGCACTGATCCTCGGGGTCTCCTCGTGACCGGCAGCCACAGCCTGCTGGTCGCGGACCTGATCGGTGTTGCCGCCTTCGCGGCGTCCGGCGCCAGCGCCGCCGTCGCGAAGCGGCTCGACCTGTTCGGCGTCGGCTTCGTCGGCTTCGTGGCGGCGCTCGGCGGCGGCATCCTGCGCGATCTCGTGATCGGGTCGGTGCCACCGCTGGCCTTCTCCGACTGGCGTTACGCCGTCACCACCGTGTTCGTGTCGGTGGCGGTCTTCTATCTGCACCCGCAGTTCAACCGGCTGCGGCGCATGGTCCTGCTGCTCGACGCCGCCGGGCTGGGGCTGTTCACCGTCACCGGCACCCTGAAGGCCCTGGGCGCCGGGGTGCCGCCGGTCGGTTCCTGCCTGGTGGGGATGCTCACAGCCATCGGCGGCGGCCTCGCCCGCGATCTGCTCACCGGTGAGATCCCGGTGGTGCTGCAGCGCGACATCTACGCGGTGGTCGCCCTCGGCGGCGCGGCCGTCGTCACCGCGCTGACCTGGCTGCACATGGCCGGGAAGGTCCCGCTGGCGGTCGCCGTGCTGGTGATGACCGGCGTCCGGCTGCTCGCGTTGTACCGGCGGTGGTCGGCCCCGGTGGCGGCGCCGTGACCGGCGGATGTCGTAGGCCGCCGCTATGCTGGGTCCCGCCTCCGCGGCTGTTGCGCGGGGGCGCATTTGTGAGTCGAGAGGATCGTCGCAGCTTGAGTCCGCCTCTGCCGAACCTGGAGACCTTCCCAGCGCTACGCGCCTGGCAACGTAAGGCACTGGTCGAATACCTGCGCCGGCGCAGCCCCGACTTCATGGCGGTCGCGACCCCCGGCGCCGGCAAGACCACCTTCGCCCTGCGCATCGCGGCCGAGTTGCTCGCCGACGGCACGGTCGACGCGATCACCGTGGTCTGCCCGACCGAGCACCTGAAGACCCAGTGGTCGCAGGCGGCGGCCCGGGTCGGCATCCAGCTGGACCCGTCGTTCCGCAACTCGGACGTGCACTCGTCCAGCGACTTCCACGGCGCCGTCCTGACCTACGCGCAGGTCGGCATGGCGCCGGCGGTGCACCGGCGGCGCACCATGACCCGCCCGACGATGGTCATCCTCGACGAGATCCACCACGCCGGCGACTCCCGCACCTGGGGCGACGGCGTGAAGTCGGCCTTCGAGGAGGCCGAGCGCCGGCTGATGCTCACCGGCACCCCGTTCCGGTCCGACGACAACCCGATCCCGTTCGTCGCCTACGAGCGCGGCCAGGACGGCCTGCAGCGCTCCCGCTCCGACTCGATCTACGGCTACTCCGACGCGCTGCGCGACGGCGTCGTGCGCCCGGTCATCTTCCTGGCCTATTCCGGCGAGACCCGGTGGCGCACCAGCGCGGGCGACGAGCTGGCGGCCCGCCTCGGCGAGCCGATGACCAAGGACCTGGTCGCGCAGGCCTGGCGCACGGCCCTGGACCACCGCGGCGACTGGATGCCGCAGGTGCTCAAGGCGGCAGACGCGCGACTCTCCCGGCTGCGCGAGAACGGCATGCCCGACGCGGGCGGCCTCGTCATCGCGAGCGACCAGCAGACCGCCCGGGCCTACGCGAAACTGATCAGCGAGATCAGCGGCGAGCCGGCCGTGGTGGTCCTCTCCGACGACCAGGGCGCCTCGGCGCGGATCGCCTCGTTCGCGCTCTCGGAGCAGCGCTGGATGGTCGCGGTGCGGATGGTCTCGGAGGGCGTCGACATCCCCCGCCTGGCCGTCGGCGTCTACGCGACCAGCGCCTCGACCCCGCTCTACTTCGCGCAGGCGATCGGCCGCTTCGTGCGCGCCCGGGTCACCGGCGAGACGGCCACGGTGTTCGTGCCGAGCGTGCCGCACCTGCTGGGCCTCGCCAGCGAGATGGAGGCCGAGCGCGACCACATCCTCGGCGCGCCCAAGGACCCGGACGGCCTTGACGACGCCCTGCTCGAGCGCGCCCAGCGCGCGGAGGACGCCGAGGGCGAGCTGGACAAGCGCTTCGAGGCGCTCTCGGCCACCGCCGAGCTCGACCAGGTGATCTTCGACGGCACCTCGTTCGGCACGGGTGCCCGCACCGGCACGCCCGAGGAGGAGGAATACCTGGGCCTTCCGGGCCTCCTGACGCCCGATCAGGTCGTCGTTCTGCTGAACCGGCGGCAGAGTGAGCAAGTGGCCGCCCAGAAGCGGCAGAAGGCCGCTGAGCCGGTTTCGGCCGATCGCGAGCCGGTCGTCGTGCTGAGCGCGGGGGAGCGGCGCAACAGCCTCCGCCGCCGGCTGAACACCCTCGTGGCGGCGCACCACCACCGCACCGACCTGCCGCACGGCAAGATCCACGCCGAGCTCCGCCGGCTCTGCGGCGGTCCGCCGAGCGCCCAGGCGACGATCGAGCAGCTCGAGGAGCGCATCGCCACCATCCAGACGCTCTGACGTCTCGGCCTGGGCGGCCCCGATCGGGGACACGAAAAAGGGGCGTCCCACGCGGAACGCCCCTTTTGGTTGCTGAGGGGATTAGTTGGAGTTAGACATCATGTCCGCGCCGCGCCAAACGAACTCCGGGTCCGCCACGTACTGAACCGTGATCTTCACCAGGTCCTCGGCGTACCTGTTGGCGTGGTGTCCGCAGAACACCAGCTCGCTGCCACCAGCCAGGGTCAAACGGAGCTTCCCGGCTGCATTGCAGCGGTCGCACCGTTCATCGGCTGCTGTTCCGGCCACCGTTCCCGCCGGCGGCGTGAGAGTCGGGGTCATCGCCTTCCTCCTCTGGTCGTCACCGATGAACATGTTCCTCGGCTACTGCTCACCCATCGTGCAACACCTTTGGCCGTTGCAGCCTTCCCACTGTGTCCCGGGGGGACCCAAGTCACACGTGGTCGGGCTAGTGTGCCGTGCTCCAAGGGTGCCACGTCAACGATCACTTCTGCACTACGGCCTGTTCACCACCGAACGATGTACGGGTGGTGACCAAACAGGCACGGACTGTTGACTGGATGGGTCGCCATCCAGTATTGATCAAGATGTCCGTGCCTGCAACGAACCCCTTAGTCCAGGTAATCGCGCAGAACCTGCGACCGCGACGGGTGTCGCAACTTTGACATCGTCTTCGACTCGATCTGCCGGATGCGCTCGCGGGTGACGCCGTAGACCTGGCCGATCTCGTCCAGCGTGCGCGGCTGGCCGTCGGTCAGGCCGAAGCGCAGCCGGACCACGCCGGCCTCGCGCTCGGAGAGCGTCTGCAGCACCTGCTGGAGCTGGTCCTGCAGAAGCGAGAACGAGACCGCGTCGACCGCGACGACCGCCTCGGAGTCCTCGATGAAGTCGCCGAGCTGGCTGTCGCCCTCGTCGCCGATGGTCTGGTCCAGCGAGATGGGCTCCCGAGCGTACTGCTGGATCTCGAGGACCTTCTCCGGGGTGATGTCCATCTCTTTGGCCAGCTCTTCCGGAGTGGGCTCGCGGCCCAGGTCCTGGAGCAGCTCACGCTGTATGCGGCCGAGCTTGTTGATGACCTCCACCATGTGCACCGGGATGCGGATGGTGCGGGCCTGGTCGGCCATGGCGCGGGTGATGGCCTGGCGGATCCACCAGGTGGCGTAGGTGGAGAACTTGTAGCCCTTGGTGTAGTCGAACTTCTCGACCGCGCGGATCAGGCCCAGGTTGCCCTCCTGGATCAGGTCCAGGAACGCCATGCCGCGGCCCGTGTAGCGCTTGGCCAGCGAGACGACCAGTCGCAGGTTGGCCTCGAGCAGGTGGTTCTTGGCCCGCTCGCCGTCCCGGCCGATCCAGCGCAGGTCGCGCTCGAACGTGCGGTCGAGCTTCTCCTCGCCGTCGTCGCAGGCGCGCAGCCGCTCGGCCGCGTAGAGCCCGGCCTCGATCCGCTTGGCGAGCTCGACCTCCTGCTCGGCGTTCAGCAGGGGGACCTTGCCGATCTGCTTCAGGTAGGCGCGGACCGAGTCGGCGGACGCGGTCAGCTCGGCGTCGCGGCGCGCCTGCTTGAGCGCCTCCGACTCCTCGTCGTCCCACTCGAAGTCGCCGTCGGTCGCGGTCGCGGCCGCGTCGGTGGCGGCGGCCTTGACCATGGCGGCCGGCTCCTCCACGACGACGTCCTCGATCGCGGCGGCGAGCTCCTCGGGATCGATCTCCTCGCCGTCGGCGGGACCCTCGCCGGGCTTCGCGGCCTTGGCCGCGGTCGCCTTGGTCGCGGTGCCGGTCGCCTTGCGCGGTGCGGCGGCCTTCCGGGCGGGAGCGGCCTTCTTGGCGGCCGTGGCACCGGCGGGGGCGTCGTCGTCCGCACCGGGCTGCTTGGGCGCCGGTGCGGCCTTCTTCGCCGCCGGTGGGCGGGTCGCCTTGGCCGTGGTGGCCTTGGAGGCGGGCGTCGCGGCGCGGGCGGCGGAGACCCGGCGGCGGGTGCTCGCCGATCCGTCGACGACGACCGTGACCCCCGCGTCCACGAGGGCGCGGAGGATCTTCTTGGCCTGGGCCGGCGTCACCTCGGCGGACTCGACCGTCTGCACGACCTCGGCTGACGTGATCTGCCCGCCCGCACCCTGAGCATGGGCGATCAGGGCCTCGGTGAGAGAGCGAACGTCGGCACCGGTCTGGTGGGCTTCTGTCACGAATGACCTTCCGGAGGGCGATGAAACACGGCCGTGTGCCCAGCGCAGCGCGCGGCGGAACGAGGCTGGCCGGTGTGGTGTGGGAGCCCTCGGGACGCGGACGGGCCCGCTGGCGGCTGTCCGTGAAGCGTGGGCAGGGGTGAATTGTAGCGCCGTCCGGCGAGATCCTCCCGCCGCAGCACGCCACCGGCACGCCGCGGGTGCTCCCGAGGGGGTCGGAGAGCTCGAGGTAGGCGCTTGCCGGGAGAATGATATCGGCTGAGAGGACGGTCATGGTGACTGTGGAAACCGGGGCATCGACGCCGGACGTACTGCTCGGGATGGCCGTACGGATCGCCCGGGAGGCGGCCGCGACCGCCCGGCGGATGCGGGCCGAGGCGATCACCGACGTGCGGACCAAGAGCACCGACACCGACGTGGTGACGGCGGCCGATCGCGCGGTCGAGCGGCAGGTGGTCGACGCGCTGGCCGCCGAGCGCCCGCAGGACGGCGTGCTCGGCGAGGAGTACGGCACCTCCGCCACCGCGTCCGCCGGGGCCGTGCGGTGGATCCTGGACCCCATCGACGGCACCGTGAACTACCTCTACGGCCTGCCGCTGTACGCGGTCTCGCTCGCCGCCGAGGTGGACGGCGTCGTGGTGGCGGGCGTGGTGTGCAACGCGGCCACCGGCGACGAGTGGACGGCCACCCTCGGCGGCGGCGCCTGGCGGGACGGCCGGCGGCTGAGCGGCTCGGTGCGTACCGGACTCGACCAGACGCTGCTCGGCACCGGGTTCGGTTACGACCCGGCGCGGCGCGCGCATCAGGGCGCGGTGCTGGCCGCCCTGATCACCCGGGTCCGTGACATCCGGCGCCTCGGCGCGGCCTCGATCGACCTCTGCCTGGCGGCGGAGGGTGCCCTGGACGCCTACTTCGAGAAGGGGCTGAACCCGTGGGACCACGCCGCGGGCGGCCTGATCGCCGCCGAGGCCGGCCTGCGCGTGTCCGGGCTCGACGGCGCCGCCGCGGGCGTGGACATGCTCGTGGCGGCCCCGCCGGCGCTCTTCGACGCCCTGCACGACGCGCTCGTGGAACTGGACGCCGCCGGTGGCCCCTAGGACGTCAGGAGTCCTTCTTCGGCGCGACGCACGCGCCGACCGGCAGCTCGGGCTCGCCGAGCTCGACCAGCGACTGGTTGACCTCGGTGGTGGTGGCGAGCTGCTGGAAATTGCGGCCGACGATGATGTCGACGACCGCGCCCTTGCGCTTGGCGTCGTACTGCACGTCGGCCTGGTTCAGGAAGAACGCCCGCAGCAGCCACGCCGAGCCGACCGCCTCGGGGCCGTAACGCATGACCGCGACGCCGTCGATCTTCTTCTTGTTCTCGCCCGGCTTCTGCGCCTTGAAGCGCCGGTTCTTGAACTCGGTGGTGACTCTGTCGGCGAGGCCGGGGGTCTTCGTGCCGTTGAAGACCCGGACGGTGACCTGCTCCGGATCGTCCGGCAGGGTCACGTCGGCCATCACCGAACCGTCGGGGCAGCCGCCGCCGGCGACCGCGTCGCCCTGGGTGTCGCGGACGAGGGCCACAACGACGAAGACCACCGCTGCCACGGCGAGCACGCCGACCACAACGAGTGCTCGGACGCGGGCAAAGCTCATGGAACAGGCTCCCGGGATCAGCTCGATCGGCCACCGTCCAGTACCGGACGGGGTATGCGGTGAGGTTAGCGTCTGCCCGCCATGCCTGCGGAAAGAGGGAATGTTCCCGGCGCGCCGACGATGATCCACGCGCTCCTGCCCCTACCTTGATGTCGCCTCAGTCACATCGGGAACAATTGGCCGCCCGCGCGCGTACAAGCCACGCACGGGGGCGGTAAGGTGCCGCGTTTGCCGGGGCAGTTTCACGAGGGGGTGGGGGCGCCTCGGCGGACTGGCGGTCCCGGCTGTTCAGGCTCGGGAGAAAAGTCCGCCGGAACCGGGAACCGAAACGTCGTCGCGGGCGTTACTTACGCCAAGTGACACATCGATACAGGAGAGTGAAAACCGATGGCCACCGACTACGACGCCCCGCGTCGCGACGAGGTCGACCTCGGCGAGGACAGCCTCGAGGAGCTCAAGGCCCGCCGCGCCGACTCGCAGTCGGGCGCAGTGGACGTCGACGAGGTCGAGGTGGCGGAGAGCTTCGAGCTCCCCGGTGCCGACCTGGCCGACGAGGAACTGACCGTCAAGGTGCTGCCGATGCAGACCGACGAGTTCCGCTGCGCCCGTTGTTTCCTCGTGCATCACCGCAGCCAGCTCGCGGTAGAGCGCAACGGGGAACTGATCTGCCGCGAGTGCGCCTGACCGGCGCGCTCGCGAGCAGTACCCCCCGGCCGTCGCCGACGGCCGGGTTACGTACCGACCCCTGATCCCGGTGGCCCGTTTGACGGGTCGTCTTAACTGGGTAACAACCCTGACCGGGTATCGCAGAGATCCGACAGTGGATGCGGGGAGGTCGACGATGAGCCGCCCAGACGACGACTCGGCACAGTCCGACGACCAGGGGCGTGAGCTCATCAAGGTCGATCCCGCCGAGACGGCCGACGGTGCCGCCGCCGGCTCGGGCATCGGCGCCACCGTGGCCGCCCTCTCCGCGGACGACCTGGAGCCCGCCAAGCGCCGGCACCTGCTCGCCCGGCTCGTCGGCGACGTACGCCGGCGCGGGCCGGGCAGGCTGTTCCGGCCCGGTTCCGCCATGCGCTGGATGACCGAGGTGGTGGCGGACATCGCGCCGCACGTGCCGGTCCGCGATCTCGCCACCCTGCGCCGCCACTACGACGGCCTGGAGGGCGACGCGCTCGCCGAGCGCCTCGTCCGCAACGCCTCCCGGGCGGCGGCCGGCGTCGGCGCGGCCGGCGGCGGCGTGGCCTCGCTCGAGTGGGCCGCCGCGCCGACCCTGCTCTCCGTGCCGGTCCTGCTGGCCGCGGAGACCGTCGCCGTGGTCAGCATCGAGCTCAAGCTCGTCGGCGAGCTGCACGAGGTCTACGGCCGGCCGGTGGCGGGCAGCGCCATGCAGCGCGCGTCCGCGCTCATCCAGTCCTGGGCCGGCCAGCGCGGAGTGAACCCGTTCGTGCCCGGCATCGGCGTCGCCACGGTGCTCGGCACCACGGCCCGCCGGGAGCTGCAGGGCACGCTGCTGCGCCGCTTCGGGCGCAATCTGACCACCCTGGGACCGATGCTCACCGGCGCGGCCGTGGCGAGCTATCTGAACCGGCGCGCGACCCTGCGCCTGGGCGAGCAGGTCGTCAAGGATCTGCGGCGGCTCGGCCCGGCGGTCATCGACGCCGAGCGCCGGGAGCTCAGCTCCTAGCGCGCAGCAGGGCGGTCGCCAGCTCGACCGGGCGCCGGGTGCTGACCACCCAGAACGGCGTCGGGTCGGCCGGGTCGTCGAGCAGCACCTGCACCGCGCCCTTGATCCACGGGCGCTGCACCACGAACGCCAGCGGGTGCGAGCCGACGCCGAGCACCTCGCGCTTGCCGTCGGCGTCAAGCGGCACCACGTCGGCGATCACGCTCAGCGGCAGCCGCGCGTCGTCGACCTGGAACTCGGTCCGGGTCACCGCGACCCGGATCCGGTCCGCGCGCCACAGCAGCAGCAGGGCCACCGGCAGCAGGACCGCGAACGGCACCCACGCGCGCAGGCCGGTGCCGCCCATCCAGACCTCGGCGGCGAGCAGGGCGGCGCACGCGAGCCCGGCCGGCCACGCGTACCACGGGATGCGCAGGCGCTCGGCGTACACCGGCCGGAGGGGCTCGGTGGTGCGTGCGGAGGGCTGGGCTGTCACCCTGGTTACGGTACGGCGCGCCTCCGCCCCAGAGCACGGCAGGATGGCAGGGTGGGTGCCGCTCGCCGACGAGAAACGTGAGGACGACGACCGTGACCGAGACCGTGGCCGTGCAGCTCCGCCGGCTCGACCCCGACCTGCCGCCGCCGGCCTACGCCCACCCGGGCGACGCCGGAGCCGACCTGGTCGCCGCCGAGGACGTCGAGCTGGCACCGGGCGAGCGGCGGTGCGTGCGCACGGGCATCGCCATCGCCCTTCCGGAGGGCTATGTGGGCCTCGTGCATCCGCGCTCCGGGCTGGCCGTGCGCCTCGGCGTGACCGTACTCAACGCGCCCGGTACCGTCGACGCCGGTTACCGTGGCGAAATTCTGGTGAACCTGGTCAATCACGACCCGGGTGCCACCGCGAAGATCTGCCGGGGTGACCGGATCGCCCAGCTGGTCGTGCAGCGGGTCGAGCGGGCCGTCTTCCAGGTGGTTGACGAGCTCTCCGACACCGCGCGCGGGACCGGCGGGCACGGCTCGACCGGCGGACACGTCGCCCTGCCGGCGCAGCAGAAGCAGCTCTAGATCGAAGAAGGTGGCAACGCAGATGTTCTCCCGTAAGCGCGCCGCTCCGAAGCACGTGCGCCCGGACGACGCACCCCAGTCGGCGGCGCTCGCCAAGAGCATGGGCGACGGTCCGGCGCCCGAGTTCGGCCCCTACGACGCCTCGCAGGCGCCCGACGGGGTGCAGCGACTCGACCTCGGGAGCCTGTTGATCCCGGCCGTCGAGGGCGTCGAGGTCCGGGTGCAGGCGAACCCGGACGGCGGCGTCGAGCAGATCGTGCTCGTGCACGGCAACAGCGCGCTGCAGCTCGGCGTGTTCGCCGCGCCGCGCAGCGAGGGCATCTGGGACGAGGTGCGTGCCGAGATCGCCGAGTCGATGAAGTCCGACGGCGCCGGGCCGGTGGAGCTCGACGGGCCCTACGGCGTCGAGCTCGCCGCCCGGGTCGAGACGCCCGAGGGGCCGGCGGATGTCCGGTTCGTCGGCGTGGACGGGCCGCGCTGGATGGTCCGCGCGCTCTTCCAGGGCCAGGCGGCCGCCCAGCCGAGCCAGGAGGGCGTGCTCGGCGAGTGCCTGCGCGGCCTCGTGGTGGTCCGCGACAACGAGGCCCGGCCGGTCCGTGAGGCGCTGCCGCTGCGGCTGCCCCGGGAGATGGCCGAGCAGGCGGAGGCGCAGCACGCGGGGCACGACCACGGCCCCGTGGAGCAGCAGCAACCGCCGCAGACCAACGGGCGCCACGCGCACTGACGCGAACGGCCGCCGGTGAGGTACGTCACCGGCGGCTGTTCCGGCGTACCGTGGACGGGCGGCATCTGCCCACACTGTGTGCCGTCCGCCGGGGTCCCCGCCGGTGTATTCCACGGCTTTGCCGAGGAAGGTGGCACCGAGGTCATGTCGACCGATGAGCGCACCACCGGCCTGCGCCGGTTCTTCGAACGGCTGACCGCCTCCGAGGAGGAGCTGAGCGCGCAGGAGCTGCAGCGCGACAGCGCCAAATGCGGCGCCGTGCCGGCCGGTCAGTGTCACCGCGGCGAGGTCGTCTCCGTGTCCGGACGACTGCGCACAGTGGCGTACACTCCCCGCACGAACCTGCCGACGCTCGAAGCCGATCTCTACGATGGCAGCGACGTGGTCACGCTCGTCTTCCTGGGCCGCCGCTCCATCGTCGGCATCGAACCGGGTCGTCAGCTCACCGCCCGCGGTCGCATCGCCCTGCGCGACGACCGTAAGGTCATCTACAACCCGTACTACGAGCTGGAGGCGCCCCGGTGACACCCGGCAGCGAGCCCCGTCACGCCGCGCACGAAACCGTGGAGGAGAGGGTCGCCGAGGAGTTCGTCGAGGAGCTCGACCTCCATCCGCTCAAGGAGCCCGAGCCGGAGTCGGACGAAGAGCCGTTCCCCTCGATGAGCGAGCAGATCTCCGAGCAGCTCGGCGGGGTGCGCGGGCTCATCGAGTCGAGCGTCCCGGTGCTCGCGTTCGTGCTGCTCAACGTGCTGCTCGGCGACGTCGGCCTGGACCTGGGCAAGAAGCAGGCGCTGTATTGGGCGATCGCCGGCAGCCTCGGCTCGGCGGTGGCCATCGGCATCTACCGGCTGACCCGCAAGCAGTCGGTGCGGCACGCGGTCAACGGCGTGCTCGGCGTCGCGATCGGCGCGTTCCTGGCCTGGCGCACCGGCGACGCGAAGAACTTCTACCTGCCCGGCATCCTGCTGACCCTCGGCCAGGTGGTCGTCCTGATCGGGTCGGTCGCGGTCCGCCGGCCGATCATCGGGTACGTCTGGGGCGTGCTGGCCAACGGCGGCAAGCACGACTGGTTCGACAACACCCGGCTGTTCCGCACGTTCCAGTGGCTGACCCTGGTCTGGGCGGCGTCGCTGTTCGTCCGGGCGGGCGTGCAGGGCTGGCTCTGGCTGGCCGACGAGGCGAACGCCATCGGCGTGGTGCGGATCCTGATCAGCTGGCCGATCTACGCCGCGACGTTCGCATACACCGCGTGGGCCGTGCACCGGGTGACCTCCTCGGAGACCCGGACCGAGGACGGCAAGCTGGAAGAGGCGGAAGCCTAGGCGATCTCGCGGGCGCCGCCCAGCACCACCGCGCGGACCGCGTCCTCGACCTCGGTGGTGCACACGAAGATCAGCTCGTCGCCGGCCTCCAGCGGGTCGTCGGGCGTCGGAACCAGCACCCGCTTGCCGCGCACGATGGCGACCAGCGCGGAGTCCCGCGGCAGCGGCACCGCGCGGATCGGCTTGCCCACGTACGGCGCGGTCGGCGGGAGGGTGATCTCCACCAGGTTCGCCTCGCCCTGCCGGAACGTCATGATCCGGACCAGGTCGCCGACGGTGACGGCCTCCTCGACCAGCGCGGCCATCAGGCGCGGCTTGCTGACCGAGACGTCGACGCCCCACTGCTCGGTGAAGAGCCATTCGTTCTCGGCGCGGTTGACCCGGGCGACCACCCGGTTGACCGCGAACTCCGTCTTGGCCAGCAGCGAGCAGACCAGGTTGGCCTTGTCGTCGCCGGTGGCGGCCACGACCACGTCGCAGCCGGCCACGTCGGCCTCCTCGAGGCTGCTCAGCTCGCACGCGTCGGCCAGCACCCACTCGGCCTCCGGAACCCGCTCCGGGCGCAGCTGGCGCGGCTGGCGCTCGATCAGCATCACCTGGTGGCCGTTGCCGATCAGTTCCTGGGCGATCGAGCGGCCGACGTTGCCGGCGCCCGCGATGGCGATCCGCATGGTCAGTGGCCCCCAAGCCCGGCGCTTGCCGCGCCACCCAGCACGTTATGGACGATGTCGTCGGTGACCAGCATGAAGACCTGGTCGCCGTCCTGCAACACGGTGGACGGCGTGGCCAGCGAGCCGATGCCGAAGCGCATCAGGTACGCCACCCGGGCGCCGGTGGCGTCCTCCAGCGACCGCACGGTCTGGCCGACCCAGTCGCGGTGCAGCGGCGCCTCGACGATCGACACCGAGCTGGTCGGGTCGCGGAAGACCTCGACCGTGCCCTCGGGCACCAGATGGCGCACCATCCGGTCGGCGGCCCAGCGGATCGTCGCCACCGTCGGGATGCCGAGCCGCTCGTAGACCTGGGCCCGCTTGGCGTCGTAGATGCGGGCGACGACCCGCGACACGCCGAACGTCTCGCGCGCCAGCCGGGCCGAGATGATGTTGGAGTTGTCGCCGCTGGACACGGCCGCGAACGCGTCCGCCCGTTCGATGCCGGCCGACCGCAGCACGTCGCGGTCGAAGCCGATCCCGGTGACGGTGACGCCGCCGTACTCCGCGCCCAGCCTGCGGAACGCGTCGGCGTTCTGGTCGATCACCGCGACCGAGTGGCCGCGGGCGTCGAGCTTGTGGGCCAGCGTCGAGCCGAGCCGACCGCAGCCCATGATCACCACGTGCAAGGTTTTGCGCCTTCCCGCTGGATGCGTACCTGCAGAGCGTGCCATGCGGTCGCGAGGGATGCTGGCCGGGGCGCCCGGCGGCGTGGCGGCCGCGCCCGTACCCTTGGCGCTTGTGGCAAGTTCGACGTCCCTCGCGAAGCGGTTGCTCCTTGGCCGGCCCTTCCGCTCCGACCGGCTCCAGCACACGCTGCTGCCCAAGCGCATCGCGCTACCCGTCTTCGCCTCGGACGCGCTGTCCAGCGTCGCGTACGCACCCGACGAGATCCTGCTGACGCTCTCCATCGCGGGGGCGGGCGCGTTCATCTACGCGCCGTGGGTGACGCTGGCGGTCGCGGTCGTCATGGTCACGGTCGTCGCCAGCTACCGGCAGAACGTGCACGCGTACCCCTCGGGCGGCGGCGACTACGAGGTCGCGACGGTCAACCTGGGTCCACGCTTCGGCGTCGCGGTGGCCAGCGCCCTGCTTGTCGACTACATCCTCACCGTGGCGGTGTCGGTCAGCGCCGGAGTGTCGAACCTCGGCTCCGTGGTGCCGTTCGTGGCCGAACACAAGGTCGGCATCGCGCTGACCGCGATCGTCGTGCTGGCCGCGCTCAACCTGCGCGGCCTGCGGGAGTCCGGCACCGCGTTCGCGGTGCCCACCTACCTGTTCATCGTCGTCATCGTCGGGATGATCCTCACCGGGCTGATCCGCGTCTTCGTGCTCGGCCAGGACCTGCGCGCGCCCAGCGCGGACATCATCATCGATGCCGAGAAGCACCATCTGACCAGCGTGGCCTTCGCCTTCCTGCTGTTGCGGACGTTCTCGTCCGGCTGCGCCGCGCTGACCGGCGTCGAGGCCATCTCCAACGGCGTGCCCGCCTTCAAGCCACCGAAGAGCAGGAACGCCGCCACCACGCTGATGCTGCTCGGCACCATCGCGATCCTCATGCTGGTCGGCATCGTGATGCTCGCCAAGGCGACCCACCTGCAGTACGTCGAGGATCCGGCGACGCAGATCATCGGCGGCCCGGCGAACTACGTGCAGAAGACGGTCACCGCCCAGCTCGGCGAGACGGTCTTCGGCAGCGGCTCGTTCCTGCTGCTGCTGGTCGGCGTGGTAACCGCCCTGATCCTCTTCCTCGCGGCGAACACCGCCTTCAACGGCTTCCCCGTGCTGGGCTCGATCCTCGCCCAGGACCGCTACCTGCCGCGCCAGCTGCATACCCGCGGCGACCGGCTGGCGTTCAGCAACGGGATCATCTTCCTGTCGGTGGCCGCGATGGTGCTGATCGTCGCGTTCGAGGCCGAGGTGACCCGGCTGATCCAGCTGTACATCGTGGGCGTGTTCGTGTCGTTCACGCTGTCGCAGGCCGGCATGTTGCGGCACTGGAACCGGCTGCTGAGAAACCAGCGGGACCCGAACGTGCGGCGCCAGATGTTCCGGTCCCGGGCGATCAACGGCTTCGGCATGGTGCTCACCGGCGCGGTGCTGATCGTCGTGCTGATCACCAAGTTCCTGCTCGGCGCGTGGATCGCGATCGCCGCGATGCTCGTGATCTACGCGCTCATGCTGGGCATCCGCAAGCACTACACCCGGGTCTCGGCGGAGCTGGAGCCGAGCGACGAGCGCCCGGTCCTGCCCTCGCGCAACCACGCCGTGGTGCTGGTCAGCAAGGTGCACAAGCCGACGCTGCGCGCGCTCGCGTACGCGCAGGCGACCCGGCCGGACACGCTGACGGCGGTCACGGTGAACGTCGACGACAAGGACACCCGCAAGATTCAGGACGAGTGGGAGCGCCGGCAGATCCCGGTGTCGCTGACGGTCGTGGACTCGCCCTACCGGGAGATCACCCGCCCGATCATCGACTTCGTGAAGAGCGTGCGCCGCAGCTCGCCGCGCGACGTGGTCACGGTCTTCGTGCCCGAGTACGTGGTCGGCCGCTGGTGGGAGCACCTGCTGCACAACCAGAGCGCCCTGCGGATCAAGGGCCGGCTGCTCTTCGAGCCCGGCGTGATGGTCACCAGCGTGCCGTGGCAGCTGCAATCCAGCCAGGACCGCGACCTGGATCGCCTGGACCGCGACCTGAGCCGGGCGCCGGCCCGTGGTCCGCGCACCCACCGGACGGTCGCGCCGCTCGCCGCGGTCGCCGCACAGCCCGGGCCGGCGGCGGCCACCGATTCCGAGGAAGAGCCGAAGTGACCGACGAACTGATCGAGGGCGACCGCGTCGAGGTGACGGTCGGCGCGCCGGCACACGGCGGGCACTGCGTGGCCCGCATCGGCGGCCCGCACGGCCGGGTGGTCTTCGTCCGGCACGCGCTGCCGGGGGAGCGGGTCACGGTCGAGCTCACCGAGCTGCACAAGGGCTACCTGCGCGGCGACGCGGTCGAGATCCACGAGGCCTCCGCCGACCGGGTGGCCGCGCCGTGCGCCTTCGCGCACCCCGGCGGCTGCGGCGGCTGTGATCTGCAGCACGTGGCCCCGGAGGCGCAGCTGCGCTGGAAGGCCGCCGTCGTGCGCGAGCTGCTCGGCCGGATGGGCGGCCTGAGCGGCGAGCGGATCGACGAGCTGGACGTGCGGGTGCGGCCGCTGCCGGGCGGCCCGCTCGGCTGGCGTTCCCGGGTCCGGTACGCCGTCGACGCCGCCGGACGGCCGGGCCTGCTGCAGCACCGCTCGCACCAGGTCGTACCGGTGGATCGTTGCCTGATCGCCCGCCCGGAGCTGCAGGAGCTCGGCGTGACCGGCAGGAACTGGCCCGACGCGGCGGCCGTGGAGGTGGTGGCGTCGACCGGGGGTGACGTCAGCGTCCTGACCCGGTCGGCCGGCGCGCCGGCGCTTGACCCGGCGGCCGGGGACGCGCCGGCGGACGAGGACCCCGGCGGCTCCCGCGTGCTGGTGGACGGCCCGGCCGAGGTTCGTGAGCTGGCGGCCGGGCGGGAGTGGCGGCTGCCGCCTGAGGGCTTCTGGCAGGTGCACCCCGCCGCGGCCGACACCCTGGTCACGGCCGTGCTGGAGCTGCTGCAACCGGCGCCCGGCGAGATCTCCTGGGACCTGTACGGCGGCGCGGGCCTCTTCGCCGCGGCCCTGTGCACGCGGACCGGCGCGCGCACCACGGTGGTCGAGTCGTCGCCGGAGGGCGTCGCCGCGGCGCGCACCAACCTGGCCGACCTGACCGGCGTCGAGGTGGTGTCGGCCAAGGTGGACGTGGCGCTGACCCGGCGCCGGATCACCGCGCCGGTGGACCTGGTCGTGCTGGACCCGCCGCGGGTCGGCGCGGGCGCCAAGGTGGTCCGGGCGATCGCGGCGGCGCGGCCCCGGGCGGTGGCCTACGTGGCCTGCGACCCGGCGGCGCTCGCCCGGGACGTGCAGACCTTCGCGGCCGAGGGCTGGCGGCTGGCCGAGTTGCGGGCGTACGACTGCTTCCCGATGACGCAGCACATCGAGTGCGTCGCCCTGCTGGTGCCCGAGGCGGACCGCAGGCCCGGCTAGCCGGCCTGCGCCGGGTCGGGCTCGCGGCGTTCCCGCTGCTCGGGCTCGTGCGCGTCGTGCGGATCGTCGTCGTAGGTGCGCTCGTCGAACGGCGCCGCCCCGGACAGCACCGCCCTGGCCTGCTCCTGGTCGATCTCACCGGTCCAGGTGCCGACCAGGACGGTCGCGACCGCGTTGCCGGAGAAGTTCGTCAGCGCCCGGGCCTCCGACATCAGCCGGTCGATGCCGACGATCAGGCCGACGCCGGGCACCAGCTCCGGGCGGTGGCTCTGCAGGCCGCCGGCCAGGGTCGCGAGGCCCGCACCCGTCACGCCGGCGGCGCCCTTTGACGCGAGGATCATGAAGAGCAGCAGGGAGACCTGCTCGCCGACCGACAGCGGGGCGTCCATGGCGTCGGCGATGAACAGCGACGCCATGGTCAGGTAGATCGCGGTGCCGTCGAGGTTGAACGAGTACCCGGTCGGCACCACGATGCCGACGACCGGCCGGCTCACGCCCAGGTGCCCCATCTTGGCGATCAGCCGCGGCAGCGCCGACTCCGACGACGAGGTCGACAGGATCAGCAGGAACTCGCGGGCCAGGTAGCGGAACAGCTTGAAGATCGACATGTGCGCCACCAGGCGCAGCAGCAGGCCCAGGACGACGAAGACGAAGAGGATGCAGGTGATGTAGAAGCCGACCATGATCCCGGCGAGGCTCTTGAGCGCGTCGAATCCGGTCGCGCCGACCACGGCGGCCATCGCGCCGAACGCGCCGATCGGGGCCAGCCACATCACCATCGCCAGGATCTTGAAGACCAGCCGCTGCAGCACCGCCACCACCCGGATGACCGGCTCACCCTTCTCGCCCAGCGACTGCACGGCGAAGCCCACCAGCAGCGCGACCAGCAGGGTCTGCAGCACCTCCTGGGTGGCCAGCGCGCCGAACAGCGACTCCGGGATGATGCCGAGCACGAATTCGACGCCCGACTCCGCCTCGGTGCTGACCTGGGCGGCGCCGGTGGCGGCGAGCTCCTCGTTCAGGTGCAGCCCGGCGCCCGGGTGCAGCAGGTTGCCGACCACCAGGCCGATGGTCAGTGCCACCGTCGACATGATCAGGAAGTAGCCCAGCGCCAGGCCGCCGACCCGGCCGACCTGCGCGGCCTTGCGGATCGAGCCGACCCCCAGCACGATCGTGCAGAAGATCACCGGCGCGATCATCATCTGGATCAGGGCGACGAAGCCGGTGCCCAGCGGTCGCAGGGCCTTGCCGACCTCTGGGAAGAGGAAGCCGACCGCGATGCCCAGCGCCATGGCAACCAGCACGGCGACGTAAAGGTAATGGCTGCGGTCGCGGCGTTCGGCCTTCGGCGCATCGACGGTCATGCGGTGTCTCTACCCCAAGCTGTGATCTGGGACACCTATGCGCGGGTGTGAAGATTTTGTGGAGGAGGTCTCTGTATCCGTGAGCACCGGATGCACGGAGGCGTTACGCCGATAGACTGACTCCTCATGAGCGAGCGCAGTGATCAGACGACGGCCGGCATCCTCCCGGGCATCACGACTCCCGGCGATCTCAAGAGCCTCGGTCCTGATCAGCTCACCCTGCTCGCCGCCGAGATCCGTGACTTCCTGGTCGCCAAGGTGTCCCGCACCGGCGGCCACCTCGGCCCCAACCTCGGCGTCGTGGAGACGACCCTCGCCATGCACCGGGTCTTCGACTCGCCGCGTGACCGGATCCTCTTCGACACCGGCCACCAGGCCTACGTGCACAAGATCGTGACCGGCCGGCAGGACGGATTCGACCGGCTGCGCCAGCGCGGCGGGCTCTCCGGATATCCGAGCCAGGCCGAGAGCGAGCACGACCTGATCGAGAACTCGCACGCCTCCACCGCCCTGTCCTACGCGGACGGCATCTCCAAGGCCTTCGCGCTGCGCGGCGAGGACCGGCACGTGGTCGCGGTCGTCGGCGACGGCGCGCTGACCGGCGGCATGTGCTGGGAGGCGCTCAACAACATCGCGTCCGCGAAGAACCGCCTGGTCATCGTCGTCAACGACAACGGCCGGTCCTACGCGCCGACCATCGGCGGCCTGGCCGACCACCTCTCCACGCTGCGCCTCAACCCCGGCTACGAGCGCGTCCTCGACCTGGTCAAGGACGCCCTCGGCTCGACGCCGGTGGTCGGCAAGCCGGTCTACGAGGTGCTGCACGCGGTCAAGAAGGGTATCAAGGACGCGGTCAGCCCGCAGCCGATGTTCGAGGACCTGGGCATCAAATACATCGGCCCGGTCGACGGGCACGACATCCAGGCCATGGAGTCCGCGCTGCGCCGGGCCAAGGGCTTCAACGCTCCCGTCATCGTGCACGCGGTGACCCGCAAGGGCTACGGCTACCGGCCCGCCGAGGACGACGAGGCGGACTGCCTGCACGGCCCCAGCAGCGCGTTCAGCATCGAGACCGGCAAGCTGCTCGCCGCGCCGAGCGTCAAGTGGACCCACGTCTTCGCCGACGAACTCGTCGCGATCGCCGACGACCGGCCCGACGTCGTCGGCATCACCGCCGCGATGGCCGAGCCGACCGGCATCGCCGCGCTGCAGAAGAAATACCCGGAGCGCACCTACGACGTCGGCATCGCCGAGCAGCACGCCATCACCTCGGCGGCCGGCCTGGCGATGGGCGGCCTGCACCCGGTCGTCGCGGTTTATGCCACCTTCCTCAACCGCGCGTTCGACCAGGTCCTGCTCGACGTGGCGATGCACGGGCTGCCGCTGACGATCGTGCTCGACCGGGCCGGCATCACCGGGCCCGACGGCCCGAGCCACTACGGCATCTGGGACATGAGCGTCTTCGGCGCGGTGCCGGGCCTGCGGATCGCCGCGCCGCGCGACGCCGCCACCCTGCGGGAGGAGTTGCGCGAGGCGGTCGCCGTCGACGACGGCCCGACCATCGTGCGCTTCCCGACCGGTTCGGTCGCCGCGGACCTGCCGGCGCTGCGCCGGGTCGGCCCGGTCGACGTGCTGCGCGAGGACGACCGCAAGGACATCCTGCTGGTCGCGGTCGGTGCCTTCGCCAAGCTGGGCATGGAGGTGGCGGACCGGGTCGCCGAGCAGGGCTACGGCGTGACCGTCGTCGACCCGCGCTGGGTGCGCCCGGTCCCGATCGAGCTCGCCGCGCTGAGCCGGGGGCACCGCCTCGTGGTGACCCTCGAGGACGGCATCCGGGCCGGTGGCGTCGGCGACGCGGTGGCGAGCGCCCTGCGCGACGCCGGAGTGCCCGTTCCGCTGCGCGACTTCGGGGTTCCGGCCGGCTTCCACCCGCACGGCACCCGGGCCGAGATCCTCACCGCGCTCGGCCTCACGGCCCAGGACATCGCCCGCGAGGTGACGGAGTGGGTCTCCCAGCTGGAGGACCCGGCCGCCGCGGAGCGCCAGCCGCAGGGCTGATGGTCAACGAGCCGTTTCGTTATCCATCCGTTACCTTTGGGGGATGGCGGCGGAGACGTTCGGCGGTGCGACTGTAGTCATCGACCTCGGTCTGGCCCGGGGCGAACCCGACGAATACGTCCGGCCCGTGCGCTCCACGATGCCGGACTGGTTCGCCCCGATGATCCTCGCCGTCATCGTGCTGCTCTCGTCCGCGGCGTCGGCCGCGCCGCCGCCGCCGGCCCTGTCGCACGTGCTCACCATGAGCGTCGGGCCCGGTGACCCCTACACGCTGACCGAGGGCGGCGACCTGCTCGCGCAGACCTACGGCCGGATCAGCGCGTACTCGCTCGGCGACGGCCGGCTGAAGTGGGAGGCCGGGTCGGCGTCGCCCACGTACCGGCTGCGCACCGGCGGGGGGCTGGTGCTGTTGCGCCCGTGGAGCGCCGACCGCGCCGACCCCGGCACCACAGCCATCTCCCTCAACAGCGGCGCGGCGCAGTGGCGGCGCTCGGGCAGCATCGTCACGATCGCGGGCTCGAGCACCCTGCTCGCCGTCACCGGCGTCCGCAGCATGTCCGGCTCCGGCCGCCGGGTGCAGGGACCCGTCGACGCCATCGACCCGGTCAGCGGTACCACCCGCTGGCAGGTCGACGTCCCCTCGACCGCGGTGCTGCTCGGCGTCCCGGGCCCGGCCGGGCAGCGGACCCGGATGCTGCTCGTGCACGACGACCGCACCGCCGCCGTGCACGACCTGGGCACCGGCGCGTTGCTCGCCAGCGCCTCGATGCCGCCCGCCGACTACGGCCCGGACAACCCGGTGGTCTCCGGCGGCCTCCTGCTGCTGCGTCACCCGACGACCGACGGCCGGATGGTCAGCGCCTTCGACCCGGTGACCCTCGAGCTGCGCTGGAGCCGGCCGGCCGGCCTCGCCTTCGGCGTGACCCCGTGCGGGGACCTCGCCTGCTTCACCGGCCCCGACGGGGTACGCGCCGTGGAGCCGTCCAGCGGCGCACAGCGCTGGTTCAAGTCCGGGTGGCGCAGCGTCGACGTGCGCAACGGGATGGTCGTCGCGTACGGGACGGCGGCCGGCGAGACCGACCCCGTCGGCGTGATCGACCCGGCGACCGGTGCGGTGCTGACCGGCCTGCACGGCTGGCGGCCCGTGCCGGCGCCCGGCGGCGGCGACCGGATGCTCGTGACCAGGCTGGTCGACGGGAGTACCCGTACCATGGTCGCCGTCGTCGGTCCCGGCGACGCGCGACCCGAGTTGCTGGCCGACCTGCCCGCGGGCACCGGCGACTGTCAGGCCGCGCCCAGCCGGCTGGTCTGCCGCTCCACCTCCGGCGAACTGATCGTCTGGGCGTATCGACAGAGGGGCTGAGCGTGGCGCTGATCGAGCTGAGCACGGAGTCCCCGATTCCGCCCGCAGCCGCTGCCCCGCCGCCCGCCTACTTCTACCGCCGCTTCGGTCTCGCGCTCGCCGCCCTGCTGGTGCTGGCCCTCGGCGGGGCCGCGCCGGTCTCGTCGGTGCTCTGGTGGCGCATCGGCGCGGTGCCCGCCTCGCCCAGCGGGGACTTCCAGGTGACCGGCGGCCGGATCTACACCATGGACCTCGACGCGGACCCGCGCGTGCTCACGGCCTGGCAGGCCGACCCGGTCCGCCGGCTCTGGAGCATCGAGGCCGGCGGCGACGAGGACCCGTTCTTCGTCGGGGGCGGGACCGCCGACCTGGTCCTGGTCCGGGAGGGGCGCGCCGTCACGGTGCGCGACTCGAGCACCGGGGCCGTCCGGTGGGCCTCGGCAGTCGGGGTGCAGCAGCTCACCGACACCATCGGCCTGATCCGGCAGGAGAACTTCCCGCCCGGCACCGAGTACGACCCGGACTCCGGCGATCCCGGCCGGCTCTACGGACTGAACGGCTCCGCGCTGCACACCGAGCCGGCGCTCAGCACGGAACTGCGCGGCGTCGACCTCGCCAGCGGCCGCCGGATCTGGTCCTTCACGGTGCCCGGCTCGGTGTTCACCGCGGAGCCGGTCACCCCGGGGTCCGGCCTGCTGCTGCTCACGACGCGGAAGCTGGCACTGCTGTCGCCGGAGACCGGCGCGGTCCTGCGCGAGCGGCCGGTGCCGCGGTTCGGCGGCCCGGATCCGGCCCGGGGCGACATCGTCGACGGCATGGTGCTTGTCAACTACGGTCCCTTCGGAACGGGCGGCCGGGTCGTCGCGTACGACCTGGGCACCCTCGCCGAGCGCTGGCGGCGCGAACAGCCGGATCCGGCCGGCAACTCCGCCAACTGCTACGGGCCGATCTGCATGGTGAGCCGCGACGAGGTGACCGTGCTCGACCCCCGTACGGGTGCGGACCGCTGGCGGGAGACGGACTCCGACCTCCTGTGGTTCGGCCCGGCCGCGGCGCTCGAGGTGCAGAACCTGTCCGCGCCGCTGCGCACCGTCAGCCTCGACACCGGGGCGACCCGGGCCGACCTGGCCGGGTGGAGCCATTACCACGCGGTCTACGGCCGCGCCGCCTACATCCTGAGGCGCCCGGAGCAGGACGGCAACGGCTTCGGCCTGCTGCTGCCGGGCCGGACCGCGGTGCAGCCGCTCGGCCGGCTGCCCGGCGTCGTCGAGCAGTGCCAGCCCGCCCCGACCTTCCTCGCCTGTCAGGCGGGCGACCACCTCGAGGTGTGGGGCTACCGCGGCTGATCCGCCGATCATCGTCGGCCCGGCGCACAATGACGGCGTGGGTGACGTCCTGATCGACCTGGGTGAGCAGCACGGGCGGCTGCCGGACGTCGCCGCGCCGGGCGCACGCCGGCACCGCTTCCGGGCCGCCCTCGCCGCCCTCGCCGCCGCCCTGTTGATCTCTCTCTCCGGGGCGGCGGCGCTACCCGCACCCGCCGCGCCGGTCATCGTGCCCGCCCGGCTCGGCGACACCATGTTCGTCGAGCAGAACCGCCTGTACCTGGTCGGCGCCGGCCCGGAGCTGAACGACCCCACGGTGAACAACAGGATCGTCAGCATGTACGCGCTGCCCACCGGCCGGCTGCTGTCGCGCACCACCGTCGCCGTCACCGGCGCGGTCTTCCAGGCCACGTCGGCGGGGGACACGGTCCTGGTCTCGTATCAGGTCGACACCGTCGGCGCGGAGGCCACCGTGGCGCTGGCGGCCGGCACCGACCGGGCCCTCTGGCGGGCGCCGGCCCGGCTGCTCAGCGTCTCGTCGCGGGAGGGCCTGGTCCTGCTGCGGGAAAACCGCCCGAACCTCGGCGAAATGCACTGGTTCGGCGTCGACCTGGCCACCGGGCGGCCGCGGTGGACGTTCGAGCAGCCGGTGCAGGGCTACACGACCGAGGCCGGCTACGACGACGCCGGCTTCCCGCACCGGCTCATCACCGCCACCACGGCCGGGCACATCGAGGTCCGCGACACCGCCTCCGGCGCCCTGGTCACCGCGGCCGACGTGCCCGCGCCGGCAGGGTGGTCGCGGCGCGGCGTCAGCGTCTGGCCGGTCGGCGACCTCATGCTGGTCGGCGGCGCCGGCGGGACGACCGCGTACGCGCTTGCCGACCTCGGCCGGCGCTGGAGCAACGACGTCGACCTGTCCGGCCGCTGGGTTCAGGACTGCGCCGCCATCTGCGTGTTCGGGTACCGCGGCGGCGTACAGGTGCTCGACCCGGTCACCGGGCGGGTGCGCTGGTCCGCCGACCGCTGGACCGCGGCCGAGCGGGCCGGCGGATACCTGCTGGTCAACGGCAACAAGGGGCTCGAGGGGAGCTACCCGCTCGCGGTCGTCGAGCCGGAGACCGGTGCGCTGCACGGCGACTTCGGCGAGTGGCGCACGGCCGGCACGGTCCGCGCCGACGGCACCGTCGTCGGCCTGCGCCAGCGGATCGGCGACGACGTGGTCTTCTACGCGCTGCTGAACCCCGGGACGCTGACCGCGCGGTTGCTGGGCGAGGCCACCTACGTCTCCGGCGACTGCCGGCCCACGACCGACGTGCTCGTCTGCCGGCGCCTCGATGCGTCCGTCGCGATCTGGCCACTGACCGAGTCGTGACCGACAGGTAGCCTGCGCTTACGGCCTCTTCACACACTGGCGGGGAGGCTTGGCGGCGAACTGACTTTGACTCGGAGGACCCGCGGGTGCGCGTGCTGGTGGTGGAAGACGAGCGGAACCTCTGCGATGCGATCGCTCGGGGGCTGCGTCGCAAGGGGATGGCGGTCGACGTTGCGTACGACGGCCTGACCGGCCACGAGATGGCGTATGTGACGCGTTACGACGTCGTCGTGCTGGACCGGGACCTTCCCGGCATGCACGGCGACGAGATCTGCGGGGCGCTCGTCGCCTCGGGGGCGCTGACCCGGGTGCTGATGCTGACGGCCAGCGTCACCGTCGCGGAGCGCGTCGAGGGCCTGCAACTCGGCGCCGACGACTACCTGCCGAAGCCGTTCGCCTTCGAGGAACTGGTGGCCCGGGTCATGGCACTGGGCCGCCGTGCCACCCCGGCGGCGCCGCCGGTGCTGACCGTCGGCAACCTGATCCTCGACCAGGCGCGCCGGGTGGTGACCCGCGGCGGCGTGCCGATCGACCTGACCAACAAGGAGTTCGGCGTCCTCGAGGAGCTCCTCAAGGCCCGCGGCGGCGTGGTGTCCAGCGAGGAGCTGCTCGAGCGGGTCTGGGACGCCAACACCGACCCGTTCACGACGACGGTCCGGGTGACGGTGATGACGTTGCGCAAGAAGGTGGGTGATCCACCGCTCATCGAGACGGTGGTCGGCGCGGGCTACCGCGTGCCCGAACCGGTCGTCGTCGTGCCCGCGGGTGGCGGCGCGTGACCGTCTACGCGCCCCGGCGCGAACGGCTGCGGCTGCGCCCCACGCTCCGGCTGCGGCTCACCCTGCTCAACGGCATCCTGCTGGTCGGTGCGGGCGCCATCCTGGTGCTGCTGGCCTGGCTCCTGGTCGGCGACGCCCTGCACCCGGCGGACGAGCTGCAGGCGGGCACCCAGGTGGTGCTCTCCGACGGCACCCGGCTCGACGCGCTGACCTGGCAGACCCAGCTGGTCGACCGCGCCTCGCGGGAGCTGCTGGTCAAGGGCCTGATCGCGCTCTTCGCCATCGGCCTGATCGGCATCGCGGGCGCCTACGCGGTGGCCGGCCGGGCGCTGCGCCCGCTGCACTTCGTCACGGCGACCGCGCGGCGCCTCGGCGAGGAGACGCTCGACCAGCGCATCCGCTACTCGGGCGCGGACGACGAGGTGGCGGAGCTGGCCGGCACCTTCGACGCGATGCTGGACCGGCTGGCCGGGGCGTTCGAGTCCCAGAAACGCTTCGTGGCCAACGCGTCGCACGAGCTGCGCACGCCGCTCGCGGTCATGCGCACCGAGATCGACGTGACGCTTACCGACGACGAGGCCGACGTCGCCGAGTACCGCCGCATGGCCAAGGTCGTGCGCAACGCCTCCGAACGCGCGAACGGCCTGGTCGACGCGCTGCTGGTGCTGGCGCGCAGCGAGGCCCAGTCCGGCCGCCGGCTGGTGCGCAAGGTCCCGGCGGACCTGGCGACCAGCGTCTACAACGCGCTGTCGGCGGTGAAGGCCGAGGCGGAACGGATGAAGCTCGAGGTGTCCACGGACCTGGGGGCGGCGCCGGTGGTCGGCGACCCGAGCCTCCTGGACCGGCTGGCCGGCAACCTGATCGAGAACGCGATCCGCTACAACCACCTGATGGGCCGGCTCTGGCTGCGCACCGAGAACGCGGACGGCCAGGCCCGGCTGGTGGTGGGCAACACCGGCTACGAGGTCGACCCGGCCGACGTGCCGGGCCTGTTCGAGCCGTTCCGCCGCGGCGGCTGGGAGCGGACCGGGTCGCGGGGGTCGGGGCTGGGCCTGTCGATCGTGCGCGCGGTCTGCGACGCGCACGGCGGGACGGTGTCGGCGGTCGCGCAGGACGGCGGCGGCCTGGAGGTCACGGTGAGCCTGCCGGCGGCGGACAAGACGCCGGTGGTGGCGGCGACGGCTACGGTGCCCCGCGCCAAAGGACTCGGCATCGCCCCCGGCTGACGCGGACCCGGTTGACCCCGGCCGGTCCCGGGCCGGACGGTTTCTCAGGCCGCCAGGCGGAGGTCGTTGGTGTGGCCCGCCTCGCGGCGGATCGTGCGCCAGCGGGAGGCGCTGATGCCCAGCTCAGCCGCAAGCTCGGCCTCGGTGATCTCCGGGCGGCGGGATTTGATCTCCGCCGCGGCCTCGATCGTCTCGGCGGGGGTCCGCCGGGTCTTGGCGGCGGGCTTGGCGGCGCCGCTCGCCGGTGCCCGGCCCTTGGGCGTCTTGGCGCCCGTCGCGCCCGCGGCCACCCGGCCGGGTCCGGCCTGCCGCGGGGTCTGCCGCGTGACCTGTGCCGGTGCGGCGACGCGGGCGGTCTGGCGGGTCAGCGTCGGCGCGAAGGCGGACACCTCGGCACCGCGGGTCTTGGGCAGGCCCGTCCGGGGAAGCTTGGCGGCGACCTCGGCCAGCGCGGCCGCCGTGGCGGGGTTGCGCCGGGTGCCGGAGGCCGCCGGCACCGGGACCAGGCCCGGCAGGTCGGCGGGGGAGGAGTGCCGCGCCGGGGCGTCGGCCTTCGCCGCGGCGATCCGCTCGGCCTCCAGCGACGAGATCCGGCCGCCGAGCTCGACCAGGCAGATGCTCGCGACCACGATCAGCCCGTCGACCGACAGCGGTAGCAGGAACGGCGACGCGCCCGTCTCGCCGTAGCGGGCGGCCACGCCGGCCATGTGCCAGTAGGAGACCCACGCCGCGATGCCCGCGATGGTCGCGGTCGCCAGCAGGCGGGCGAAGGCCAGGGAGCGGCGGTGCACCGGGACTCTCGAGATCAGCTCGACCGTGAGCAGCAGGGCGAGCGGCGGCCAGGCGGCGATGGCCTGGCTGATCGGGTTGTCCTGGGCGTGCAGGATGTTGGCGACCACGGAGGCCGCGACGCCCAGGACGAGGGTCGCTCGCACGGCCCAGCGGACGCGGCGAAGTTGCGGGAGTAACACCGGACGCTCCTCTGCCAGTCGAAGTCGTAGCCCGGGCCCCGGAGGGGACCCGGCGAACCATCCTGTCGGGTTGATGTTTCGTTACGGCATCGGTGTGGCGATCATCGCGGACCGCGTCGCGTTCGTATCGGGAGCGATGCGAACGTGTGACGCGGTCGCGCGGCGCGTCAGTTTGACTTCTTTTCGACCTGTGATCTGATCTTGGGAAGCTCGCCCTTGGCCTTGCTCATCGACTTGAAGTACCAGATCACCCAGCCGATGCTGCCCTTGTCGGCCCAGGCGCACAGGATCAGCGGCGCACCGCCGGCCTTGCCCTTGCCGCACTTGGCCGCGCCGCCGAGCCGTCCCGGATCGGCATTGGTGATGCCGGTCAGCTTCAGCTCGTCGAGGCCCGAGTCGGCGAACGAGGCGTCCATGGCGCTCCGCGGGTCGTCGATCGGGGCCGCGGCGGCCGCTACGACGACGATGTCCCGCTTCGCCAGGTTGCCGTAGATGGCGGCGACCGTCTGCGTGGCGCCCTCGACGTTGGCGGGGCCCTGCCGCAGTTGCTCCTCCGCGGCCGCGAACTGCGGGTCGGTCAGCTTGCGCCGGCCACCCAGCGTCTTCGGCGCCACAACGGTGATCGTGGACGACGGCTCGGCGGTCGCGGTCGTGGTGGCGGTTCCGGTCCTGGGGGCGGTCGGTGTGGGTGTCGCAGGCGCGCCCGCGACGCCGGCGGCGTTGTTGCGGCCGATGAGGTAGAGGACCGCGGTGCCGCCGACGCAGAGCACCAGCACGACGGCGATCGACAGCAGGGCGATCGGCAGCACCCTGGACTTCGCCTTCGGCGCGGGCGGGAAGCCGGGCTGGCCGTAACCGGGCTGGTCATACCCGGGCTGGGCGTAACCGGGCTGGTCATACCCGGGCTGGGCGTAACCGGGCTGGCCTTGCCCGGGCTGGGGGTAGCCGGGCTGGGGATAGCCAGGCTGGGGGTAGTCAGCCGCCGGCTGCTGGTACGACGGCTGCTGCGGCGGCAAGCCGGGCTGCGGCGGGATGGATGTCGGCACGTCCGGGTTCGGCAGGCCCTGATAGGGGTGGCCCGGCTGGGCCGGATAGGGCTGGGTCGGCGGATAGTCCGGCCGGCCGGCGCCCGGCTGTCCGGGGTATGGCTGGGTCGGCGGCTGCTGCTCGGGATAAGGCTGGTTCGGCGGCTGCTCGGGGTAAGGCTGGTTCGGCGGCTGCTCGGGGTGGGGCTGGTTCGGCGGCTGCGACATCAAGGCTCCATCGATCGGGCAACGGCAGGGGGACCTGCCCCGGCGGCGCGTGCGGACACGCCGGACAGGACACCGTCATCCGACCTTCGTCGCGCGCGACGGGAAGCCCGGCGCCCGGCGACGACTCGATCGGGTGGGACCGACCCTAAGCCGCCGCCGCCCGCCGTGGCATCCGCGTTTCCGCGAGCCGCGCCACGGCGCGCCGAACGGCGCGGCCGGGCGGGCTCGCGGCACGGGTCAGGACTTGTGCTCGATCTCGCCGCGCATCGCGACGAATTCCTTCTCGAGGTCGGCCTTCTTCTTGAACATCATCGTGATCATGCCGGCGCTGCCGTTGTCGGACCAGACGCAGACCGCCATCGGCACGCCGGCTGTCTCGCTGTCGCCGCACTTGGCGATGCCGCCGAGCGGGCCCGGCTCGGTGTCGGTCATGGCGTTCATCTTGATGCCGCCCGCGCCGAGGCCGGAGGTGAACTCGTCGAAGCGGTCCTGTGCGGAGCCGTTGATCGAGGACGCGGCGACGACCATGATGAGGTCCTTGTCCGCCGGGTCGCCGTAGACCGCGACGACCGAACCGGTGGCGCCCGGAATCTGGCTGTCCAGGCCGTCCAGGCTGCTCTGCAGGCCCTCGTTGGCGGTCTTGGAGCGGCCGCCCAGCGTCTCCGGCTCCACCACGGTGATCTTGGTGGCGTCGACCACCTCGTTGATCTTGTCCTTGGCGGCGAAGACGGCGACCGCGATGCCGGCCACGCAGAGCAGCGCGACGACGCCGACCACGATGAGCACGATCTTCAGCGCCGACGACTTCTTCTTGACCGGGGGCGCGCCGTACTGCGGGGCTCCGGCACCGGGCGGCGGATATGCGCCCGGGGCACCCGGCTGGTACGAGGGCTGGCCGGGCGGCGGGAATCCGCCCTGGTCGGCGGGCGGCGGGTAGGAAGGCTGCCCGGGCGGCGGGTAGGAGGGCTGCCCGGGCGGCGGGTAGCCGGGGGCCGCCGGCGGCTGGTAGCCACCCTCGGATCCGGGCTCGCCGGGGGTCGGTGGCTGGTATGGCGGCTGAGACATGGAAGCTCCAGAGCTAAAGACGTCGGCCGCCGGAGCCTACCCGGGCGTCCCATGACGTCGCGTACCCGTCACTCTTGCAACGGAGTGGCCGTAAAGACCATCGTCCCCGCGCCGAGACGGGCGCGGGGACGATGTGCCGAGTTACTTCAGGCGGGAATGCTGGCCACGCCCCGCGGCAGGAACCGCTTGCCGGTGACCCGCTCCGAGGTGCCGCTGCGGTCCAGGTACGGCGTCACGCCGCCCAGGTGGAACGGCCAGCCGGCCCCGAGGATCATGCACAGGTCGATGTCCTGCGCCTCGGCGACGACGCCCTCGTCCAGCATCAGCCGGATCTCCTGCGCCAGCGCGTCGAGCGCCTTCTGGCGTACCTCTTCGGCGGTCAGCGGGGCGGAACCGCCCTCGACCAGCTTGACCACCTCGGGGTTGATCTCGTCGTCGACCATGAGCGGCAGGCCGGCGTCGACGATCTTCTTGAGGTTGGGGCTGTCGCCGAAGCGGTCCGGGAACGCCGCGTGCAGCGTTCCGCCCACGTGGTAGGCCACCGCGGGCCCGACCAGCTGGAGCAGCGCGATCGGCCGCATCGGCAGGCCCAGCGGGTCCAGCGCCGAGTCGACGATCGACAGCGGCGTGCCGGCGTCGATGGCGTTGAAGACCTCGCTGGTGAAGCGGGTCAGCAGCCGGTTGACCACGAACGCCGGGGCGTCCTTGACCAGCACCGACGACTTGCGCAGCTCCTTGCCGACCGCGAACGCCGTGGCCAGCGCCGCGTCGTCGGTCCGCTCGCCCTTGATGATCTCGAGCAGCGGCAGCACGGCGACCGGGTTGAAGAAGTGGAAGCCGACGACCCGCTCGGGGTGCTCGAGGTCGGCGGCCATCTCGGTCACCGACAGCGAGGAGGTGTTGGTCGCCAGGATCGCCTCGGGGGTGACGATCTTCTCGAGCTCGGCCCAGATCTGCTTCTTGAGCTCGAGGTTCTCGAAGACGGCCTCGATCACGAAGTCGGCGTCGGCGAAGACGGACTTGTCGACCGAGCCGCTGACCAGCCCGCGCAGCTTGGCGGCGGTGCCCTCGTCCATCCGGCCCCGGCCGACCATCTTGTCGATCTGGCCGCGCACGTAGTCGACGCCCTTGTCGACCCGGGTCTGGTCCAGGTCGGTCATGACGACCGGCACCTGCAGGCGGCGGGCGAAGAGCAGGGCGAGCTGGGAGGCCATCAGGCCGGCGCCGATGATGCCGACCTTGGTGACCTTCCGGGCCAGCGACTTGTCCGGCACGCCGACCGGCCGCTTCGCGCGGCGCTGCACGAGGTCGAACGCGTACAGGCTGGCGCGGGACTCGTCGCCCATGATCAGGTCGGCGAGCGCCTGGGTCTCGGCGGCGGTGCCGTCGGCGAAGGACGCGTCCTTGGCCAGGGCGAGCAGCTCGAGGGCCTTGTTGGCCGACGGGACCGCGCCGTGCAGCCGCTCGTCGAGCTGCTGCTTGACGAAGAAGAGCACGCCCTCCCACATGTCCTTGTCGACCTCGGGCCGGGTGACCGCGATCTCGCCCTTGACGACGCCGGCGGCCCACTCGAGCGAGTGCTCGAGGAAGTCGGCCGCCTCGAAGAGGACGTCGGCGAGGCCGAGCTCGGCGGCCTGCTTCGGCCGGAGCACCTTCTGGGTCAGCGGGTTCTGCAGGATGACCTGCGCCGCACCCGGCACGCCGATGAGGTTGGGCAGCAGCTGGCTGCCGCCCCAGCCGGGCACCAGGCCGATCGCGACCTCGGGCAGGCCGAGTGCCGCCGCGCCGCTGGAGACCGTGCGGTAGTGGCAGTGCAGTGCGGCCTCGAGGCCGCCGCCGAGCGCCGCGCCGTTGATGAACGCGAACGTCGGGATGGCGGAGCTCTTGAGGCGGGCGAAGACCGAGTGGCCCAGCTCGCCGAGCGCGACGGCCTGGTCCCGCTCGGTGATGAACGGCATGCCGGTGATGTCGGCGCCGACGCAGAAGATGTAGGGCTTGCCGGTCAGCGCGATGAACGCCGGGTCGGCCTCGGTGGCCGTGGTGATGGCCTCGTCGAGCGAGCGCAGGCCGGCCGGGCCGAAGCTGTTCGGCTTCTTGTAGTCCAGGCCGTTGTCGAGGGTGATGACCGCGGCGGGCTTGTCCAGCCCGGGCACCCGGACCAGGCGGACGAGCGCCTTGGTCACGACCTCGTTCGGGTAGTCAGGCAGAGCCGTCACTTGTCCGCACCTTCCCAGTGGGGGTTCTCCCAGATGACCGTGCCGCCCATGCCGATGCCGATGCACATGGCGTTGATGCCGTACCGGACCTCGGGGTGCTCCTCGAAGTGCCGGGCCAGCTGGGTCATCAGCCGGACCCCGGAGCTGGCGAGGGGGTGACCGATGGCGATCGCGCCGCCCCACGGGTTCACCCGCGGGTCGTCGTCGGCGATGCCGTAGTGGTCGAGGAACGCGAGCACCTGGACGGCGAACGCCTCGTTCAGCTCGAACAGGCCGATGTCGTCGATGGTCAGGCCGGCGAGGCGCAGCGCCTTCTCGGTCGCCGGGATCGGGCCGTAGCCCATGATCTCCGGCTCGACGCCGACGAAGCTGTAGGAGACCAGCCGCATGGCGACCGGCAGGCCCAGCTCGCGGGCGGTGTCCTCGCTGGCCAGGATGGCGGCGGTGGCGCCGTCGTTGAGGCCGGCCGCGTTGCCCGCGGTGACCTTGCCGTGCGGGCGGAACGGCGTCTTGAGGGTGGCGAGCTTCTCCATCGACGTCGCGCGCGGCGCCTCGTCGACGGTGGCCAGGCCCCAGCCCTGCTCCGCGTTGCGGATCGCGACGGGCACCATGTCGGGCTGCAGCTTGCCGTTCGCGTACGCCTTCGCGGTCTTCTCCTGGGAGGCGAGACCGAACGCGTCGACGCGCTCCTTGGTGATGCCCGGCAGGCGGTCGTGCAGGTTTTCCGCGGTGGCGCCCATGACGAGCGCGGACGGGTCGACCAGCTTCTCGGCCAGGATCCGCGGGTTCGGGTCGACGCCCTCGCCCATCGGGTGCCGGCCCATGTGCTCGACCCCGCCGGCGATGGCGACGTCGTAGGCGCCCATGGCGATGCCGCCGGCGACGTTTGTCACCGCGGTCATGGCACCGGCGCACATCCGGTCGATGGCGTAGCCGGGAACGGTCTTCGGCAGGCCCGACAGCAGCGCGGCGGTCCGGCCGATGGTGAGGCCCTGGTCGCCGATCTGTGTGGTGGCGGCGATGGCGACCTCGTCCACCCGCTCGGGCGGCAGCTGCGGATTGCGGCGCATCAGCTCTCGGATGCAGCGGATCACCAGGTCGTCGGCGCGGGTCTCGGCATACATGCCGCCCGCCTTGCCGAACGGGGTGCGGACGCCGTCAACGAAGACGACCTCGCGGCTTACTCGGGGCACAACAAGCCTCCTTGCAGGCGAACCCAGGGAGTGAGAAGCCTGATGCTACTCGCCGGTAACTTTGTTGCCCAGTCGGGTGCAGGTCCTCGTTCTCACATCTTCGCGAAGTGCCCGGGCCGGCACCGCCGAATCGGGATGTCGTGCCTGGTGGCGAGCGTCGGGAGCGGCGCCGGCCGCCGGGTGTGATTCCCGGCTCAGGAAAAACGGGCGCGGCGCCCGGTCAACGATCTTGACCTGGCGCCGCGCCCGATGGGAAACCGTCAGTCGGCGGCGGGCTCCGGGAGGGCCGCAGCGATGTTCTCGGCGATCAGGCCGACCTGCCAGCTCCGGGCGCCGAACTCCTTCAGCGTGTCCGACACCGTCTGCGTGCTCGGCTCGGCCGGCGGGGACCAGGCCAGCCGCCGGATGAAGTCCGGGCTGATCAGGTTCTCCGGCGGGAGGTTGTGCGCCTCCGCCGTGCCGATCACCACCTGCCGGCAGCGCTGCAGCCGGGCCGCCGCGATCGGGTCGCGCTCCGCCCACCGGTGCGGCGGCGGCGGGCCGTCCACCGGCACGTTCACCGGCAACTCGTCGTCCGACAGCGCGCGGGCGCCGTCGAGGGCGTCCAGCCAGACCCGGGCCAGGCGGCGCACCGAGCGGCCGCCGAAGCCCGGCAGGGCCAGCAGGCTGCGCTCCTCCTTCGGGTCCAGCTCGGCCGCCGCGATGATGGCCGAATCCGGCAGGACCCGGCCCGGCGCCGAGTCGCGACGGGCCGCCACCGCGTCGCGGGCGTGCCAGAGGGCGCGGACCCGGGACTGGGCGCGGGCGCCGCGCACGCGGTGGATGCCCGACGTGCGGCGCCACGGGTCGGGGCGGGTGCGGGGCGGCCGGTCCGCGCTGGCCACCAGGGCCTCGAACTCCTCGGCCGCCCAGGCGGACTTGCCCTGCCGGTCCAGCTCCGCGGCGAGCAGGTCGCGCAGGTCGGTCAGCAGCTCGACGTCGAGCGCCGCGTACGTCAGCCAGGACTCCGGCAGGGGGCGGGTCGACCAGTCGGCGGCCGAGTGGTGCTTCTCCAGTGAGTAGCCCAGCAGCTGCTCGGTCAGCGCCGCGAGACCCACCCGCTCGAAGCCGGCCAGCCGCGCCGCCAGCTCCGTGTCGAAGAGCTTTCTCGGCTTCATGCCGACCTCGGCCAGGCAGGCCAGGTCCTGGCTCGCCGCGTGCAGCACCCATTCCGTGTCGGCCAGGGCCTCGTCCAGCAGGTGCAGGTCGTCCAGGGGCATCGGGTCGATCAGCACCGTGCCGCTGCCCGCCCGGCGCAGCTGCACCAGGTAGGCCCGCTGGGTGTATCGATAGCCGGAGGCGCGCTCGGCGTCCACCGCCACCGGGCCCGATCCCGCCGCCATACGGGCGACGATCTCGGCGAGCTCCTCGGCGGTCTCCACCGGCCTCGGTGTGCCCTCCCGGGGCGCGGTAAGGGGGATTGACGTGCGGGCAGGCTCGGGCTCGGGACCGCCAGACGTCAGGTCGGGCGGCACGGAGTGCGGTCCGTCCCCTGCTTGGTCCGGCGCGTCCCGACGGCGCAGGGGTGCTTCGTCGGTCACTCCGTAACCGTACGGGGGTACCGCCCCCCTGGCGCGCAGCCGGGTCCCGGCGCGTCGGCGCTCGATCCACTCGGCCGTTTCAATAAATCCACCTGGTTGTCGCAAGAAAGCCGTTCGGCGCCCGTCCGCTGACCCCTTTCCGTCCGTACTACCGGCCGGAGCGTCGATACCCGGGAGGCCCGCGCCGCATGACGACCGCCTACGACCCCTTCGGGGTGCCGGGCCCGCGCCGAGCACCGCGGGATCCCCTGCTGAGCCTGCCCGACCACCCCTCGGGCGAGTGGGCCACCGCTCCCCGCGCCGTGCCCCGGATCGGGCACCCGCGCCCGGCGCGCCGCGGCCCCGGGCCGCAGCTGGCCTCGCCGAACGGCACCGGGCCCTACCCGCTGGTCGCCGAGCCCGCGAGCGAGCCGGCCATGCTGGCCGGCCGCGGGCGTGGCCGGCTCGCCACGTTGCTGCTGGTCATCGCGCTGCTGGTGGTCGCGGGCTGGCAGGCATGGCGCCTCGAGCGGGTCGACCAGCGGCTGGCGGCCAGCACCGATCAGCTGGCGACCGCGATCGACCGCCAGGATCAGTTCGCCGACCGGGCCGAGAAGCTGGAGAAGCAGCTTGCCGGGGTCTTCGACCCCGAGGCCATCTCGCGTACGGTGCTGCCGAGCGTCTTCCGGGTCCGGGCCGGCAACTTCACCGGTACGGCGTTCTCGGTCGGCGACAAGGCCGCGGACGGCAAGGCGAACCTGCTGACCAACTTCCACGTGGTCGAGTCGGTGTGGGAGTCCGGCAACCGCAAGGTCTTCCTGGAGCGGGGCAAGGACGAGCTCTCCGCGACCATCGTCGAGGTCGACAAGGACAAGGACCTGGCGCTGCTGCGGACCAACCGCAGGATCGCCGGGCTGGACGCCGCGCGGGCCACCGTCAAGCCGGGCCAGCAGGTCGTGGTCGTCGGCGCCCCGCTGGGGCTGGAGGACACCGTGACCACCGGCGTCGTCAGCGCGTTCCGGCCCGACGACCCGGACGGGCCGTCGATCCAGTTCGACGCGCCCATCAACCCCGGCAATTCGGGCGGACCGGTGGTCAACAGCAAGGACGAGGTGATCGGGCTGGCCACGGCCAAGGCCCGTGACGCCGAGGGCATCGGCATCGCCATTCCGATCAAGACGGCCTGCGACGCCTTCAAGGTCTGCTAGCTAGCGCCGGCCCTGGTTCGCCGCCGTGTGCTGGCGGTTGCCGAGGGCCGTCACGCCCGGGGGCGGCAGGCCCGCCGTCGAGGAGAGCATCGCGCACCAGCCCTGCAGGTGCGCGCCCAGGTCGTCGGAGGTCGGCGTCCACGACGCGCGGATCTCCAGGTCGGCGGTCGGCGCCGGGCCGGCCAGCTCGCCGAAGCGGGTCGACGTGGTCTGTGTGATCGTCCCGCCGATCGCGGTGTATTCCGCCGCGTGCAGGTCGAGCCCGTCGGTGAGCCAGGTCCAGGCCACCGCGGGCAGCAGCGGGTCCCCGGCCATGTCGGATTCCAGCTCGGCCGTGATCAGCGTGACCAGCCGCAGGTTGCCCTGCCAGGCGTCGTGCCCGGCCGGGTCGTGCAGCAGGATCAGCCGGCCGCTCGCCACCTCCTCGCCCTCGCGCAGCACGGTCGCGCTCAGCGCGAAGCCGAACGGCGCCAGCCGCTGCGGGGCGGTGATCTCCTCGAGCAGGATCTCCTCGCGCGGTGCGGCGGCCCGCAACCCGGCGACGGCGCGGGTGAACGCCTCGGGCGCGGCGGAGGTGGGACCCATGGGACGAAGCCTATGCCGATCACCGCGATCCGGAGTCGCGCGGCGCGCCGCACGGCGCCGTTCACTCACGTGGCACGATGTCGCGAGTGACCAAGTCTCTCCACGATTCGGTGTTCGTCCGGGCCTGTCGCGGCCTGTCGGTGCCGCACGCGCCCGTCTGGTTCATGCGCCAGGCGGGTCGTTCACTGCCCGAGTATCGGAAGATCCGCGAGGGCGTCGGGATGCTGGAATCCTGTCGCCGTCCCGACCTGGTCACCGAGATCACCCTGCAACCGGTACGCCGGCACGGCGTCGACGCCGCGATCCTGTTCAGCGACATCGTGGTGCCGCTGGCCGCCGCGGGCGTCGACCTGGACATCGTCGCCGGCACCGGCCCGGTGGTGGCGGCGCCGATCCGCACCGCCGCGGACGTCGCCGGCCTGGGCCCGCTCGAGCCGGGCGCCGTGGGCTACGTCGACGAGGCCGTGCGGATGCTGCTGCCCGAGCTCGGCGAGATCCCGCTGATCGGCTTCGCCGGGGCGCCGTTCACGCTGGCCAGCTACCTGATCGAGGGCGGGCCGTCGCGGACCTACCTGAAGACCAAGGCGATGATGTACGGCGACCCGGACCTGTGGAACACGCTGTGTTCGCGGCTGGCCGACATCACGCTGGCGTTCCTGCGGGTGCAGGTGAACGCCGGGGTCAGCGCGATCCAGCTGTTCGACTCGTGGGCCGGTGCGCTGTCCGAGGCCGACTACCGCCGCTTCGTCCTGCCGCACTCGGCGCGGGTGATGGGTGGTCTCGCGGACGCCGGGGTGCCCCGGATCCACTTCGGCGTCGGCACCGGGGTCCTGCTCGAGGCGATGGGCGAGGCCGGCGCGGACGTCGTCGGTGTCGACTGGCGCACCCCGCTGGACCGGGCCACGAAGATCATCGGGCCGGACCGGGCCGTGCAGGGCAACCTGGACCCGGCGATCCTGTTCGCGCCGTGGGAGGTCGTCGAGCGGGAGGCCCGGCGGGTCGTCGCCGAGGGCCGCACGGCACCGGGCCACGTCTTCAACCTCGGACACGGCGTGCTGCCGGAGACCGACCCCGAGGTGCTGACCCGCCTGGTGGACGTCGTGCACAACTGCTGAACCGGGCGTACCGGTGACATCGACAACTGCCGCCGGGGCGCGATCCCGGCGGGCGCGGCGCGGCGATTAGGCTCGGCTCGTGGGGAAACGGGTGGCTGTGGTCGGCGGCGGAATCGCCGGGCTGGCCGCCGCCGTGCGGATTCGCCGGACGGCGCCCGCCGACACCGAGATCATCGTGTACGAGCAGTCCGGCCGCCTCGGCGGCAAGCTGCGCACCGGTGAGCTCGGCGGCATCGTCGTCGAGCGGGGCGCCGAGTCGTTCCTGGCCGGCGGGCCGGACGGCGGCGAGTCGGCGGCCGTGCGCTTCGTGCGGGCCGTCGGCCTCGGCGACCGCCTCGTGCACCCGTCCGGGGTTCCGGCGGCGCTCGCCATCGGCGGCCGCCTCGAGCCGCTGCCCAAGGGGACGCTCGTCGGCGTGCCGGGGGACCTGAGCACGCTGGGGTCGCTCGCCCGGGCGAAGGCCGGCGCCGACACCGATCGGGGCGGCCCGCTGCTGGCACCCGGCGCCGACGTCGCCGTCGGCGCCCTGGTCCGGGACCGCTACGGCGACGAGGTCGCCGACCGGCTGGTCGACCCGATGCTCGGCGGGGTCTACGCGGGCCGCGCCGACCGGCTCTCCCTCGCCGCCACCATGCCCGCGCTGGCCCGCACGGCCCGCACCGAGCACACCCTGGCCGGCGCCGTCCGTGCCGCACAGGCCGCGGCGGTCCGGGTGCCCGGCCGCCCGATCTTCGCCGCGGTCGACGGCGGCATGAGCGGCCTGATCACCCCCGCGGCGGACGCCG